>RFKJ01000733.1 GCA_003694325.1 Deltaproteobacteria bacterium | reverse complement strand
GTACAAGTACGACGTCCACGGGCCCGACGCCGGCGCCTTCCTCGGGCGGATCTGGACCCGGGACATCGAGTCCATCAAGGTCGGCCGGGTGGTGTACTCGGCGATGTGCGATCCGAAGGGGTGGTGCCTGGACGACGGGACGGTGGCCCGCCTGGGTCCCGACCACTACCGCTGCACCAGCAGCGAGCCGTGGCGGTTCTGGCTGGACCGCCACAGCCGCGGCTTCGACGTGCGGATCGAGGACACCACCGACCGCATCGCGGCCCTGGCGCTGCAGGGGCCCCGGGCGGCCGCCGTGCTGCGGGACATCGTCGAGTGGGACATCACCCGGATGCGCTTCTTTCGCGTCCGCCACACCCGGCTCGCCGGCGTTCCGGTCTGGATCTCCCGCACCGGCTACACCGGGGACCTCGGCTACGAGATCTGGATGGATCCCGATGTCGCCCTCACCGTGTGGGACGCCATCGTCGACGCCGGGGCGGTCCATGGCCTGGAGCCCGCCGGGCTGGACGCCCTCGACGTCTGCCGCGTCGAGGCGGGCTTCATCCTCCAGGGCGTCGACTACGTCAGCGCCCGCAACTGCCTCATCGATCGCCGCAAGTCGACCCCCGACGAGGCCGGGCTGGGCTGGACGGTCGACCTGGATCGGGACCCGTTCATCGGGCAGGACGCCATCCTCGCCGAGCGGCGCCGCGGGCCGCGCTGGGGCCTCGTCGGCCTGGAGCTGGACCAGGCCGCCCTGGAGGCGCTGTACGACTCCTACGGGCTTCCCCCGCACCTCGCGCCGTGCGCCAGCCGCCTCGCGGTCCCGGTCTACAGCCTCGCCGGGCACCAGGTCGGGCAGGTCACCAGCCAGACCTGGTCGCCGCTGCTGAAGCGGTACCTGGGCCTGGGACAGGTCCGGCGTCCCTTCGATGCCATCGGCACCGAGCTGATGGTGGAGCACACCGTGGAGTTCGAGCGGCGGCGGGTCCCCGCCCGGGTGGTCGAGCGCCCGTGCTTCGATCCGCCCCGCAAGCGGGCCCGGCCCGCCGTCCCGCCCACCCCCATCACGCAGGATTCCCGCTGATGTCGGCCCAGCCCGCCGGAACCTACGACGCCATCATCGTCGGCGGGGGCCACAACGGCCTGACCTGCGCCGCCTACCTCGCGCGGGCCGGTCGAACGGTGCTCGTCCTGGAGCGCCGTCACGTGGTGGGCGGCGCGGCCGTCTCCGAGGAGATCCATCCCGGCTTCCGCTACACCGTCTGCTCCTACGTGGTCAGCCTGCTGCGCCCGTCGGTGATCCGAGAGCTGCAGCTCGCCCGCTTCGGCCTGGAGATCACGCCGCTGGAGTGCAGCTTCACGCCCCTGCCCGACGGCCGGTCCCTCTGCCGGTGGCCCGATCCGGCCCGCACCCGCGAGGAGATCTCCCGGTTCTCCCCCCGGGACGCCGAGGTCTACCCCGAGTTCGGGCGGACCATGGGTCGGCTGGCGCGCTTCGTCCGGCCGATCATCGACGACGTCGCCGTCGACCCCACCAGCCTGGATCCCCGCGACATCGCCCGGATCCTCCAGGTCGGGAAGCGGTTTCGGGACCTGGGCGACGACCTCGCCACGCTGCAGTTCAAGCTCACGACCATGGGCGGGGTCGACTTCCTCCGCGAGTGGTTCGAATCCGACGAGCTGATCGCCCCGATGTCCTGCTCGGGCATCATCGGCACCTTCCTCGGCGTCAACTCACCCACGACGGCCTACGTGCTCCTGCACCACTACATGGGGGAGATCGACGGCAACTCGCGGGCGTGGGGCTTCCCCAAGGGAGGGACCGGCGCGGTGAGCCAGGCCATCGCCGATGCGGCGCGCCACTTCGGCGCCGAGATCCGGACCGAGGCGCCGGTCGAGCGGATCCTGGTCCGGGGAGGCCGGGCGACGGGCGTGGTGCTGGACAACGGCGACGAGCTGCGAGCCAAGGTGGTGGTGAGCGGCTGCGAGCCACGCCGTACCTTCCTCCAGATGGTCGGGGCGGAGCACCTGCCCGATGACTTCGTGACGAAGCTGCGCCGCTACAAGCTGCGCGGCAGCTCGGGCAAGGTCAACCTCGCCCTGGATCGGTTCCCGGAGTTCTCCTGCCGGCCCGGAGACGGCCCCCACGTGCGGGGCGACATCGCCATCGCCCCCAGCACCGACTACCTGGCGCGGGCCTACGACGAGGCCAAGTACGGCGACTTCTCGTCCCGCCCCTACCTCAACGTCGTGTTTCCCTCGCTGCTCGACCGGACCATGGCGCCCCCCGGCAAGCACGTGGCGTCGATCTTCGTGCAGTACGCACCCTACGAGATCAAGGAGGGGCCCGAGCACTGGCCGGATCGGCGCGAGGCGTTCGGGGACGCCGTGATCGACACCCTCGCCGAGTACTGCCCGACGCTCAAGGACAGCATCCTGCACCGGCAGGTGCTCACCCCGTGGGACCTGGAGCAGGAGTTCGGCCTGACCGAGGGCAACATCTTCCACGGCGAGTTGAGCCTGGACCAGCTCCTGTTCGCCCGGCCGGTGTCGGGCTGGGCGCGCTACCGGACGCCGGTCCGGGACCTGTGGCTGTGCGGATCGGGTGCCCATCCCGGGGGCGGGGTGATGGCCGCCCCCGGCGAGCGAGCGGCAAAGACCATGCTGCAGCAGGGGGCGGTGTGAGCGCGGCGGTGGTCATCGGCGGCGGTCACAACGGCCTGGCGGCGGCCATCCGGCTGGCCCGCGCCGGGCACGATGTCGTGCTGGTCGAGGCCCGGGACACCCTCGGCGGCGTCTGCGCCCAGCGGGAATTCCACCCCGGCTACCGCAGCCTGGGCGTCGTCCTCGACGCCGAGACCCTGTCGGGCACCGCGGTCCACGCCCTCAACCTCCACGGGCACGGCCTGGAGCGGCGGCCGGCGCCGCCGGTCCGAGTCGTCGAGCCCGACGGCCCGGGGATCGTGCTGGGCCCCGGC
>RFKJ01000732.1 GCA_003694325.1 Deltaproteobacteria bacterium | reverse complement strand
GTTCAACGCGATGCTGTACGATGCGGTCGATGCTTCCGGCAGGGTCGGCGTTTCGGGGGGTGGGGCGTTCTTGTCGCCCGGCAGGGCCTGCACCAAGGCCACCCCGCCCCGGGGCGCTGGGGCCAGCAAGTGGTCGAAGACCGCGCTGCCCGGCGCGATGGCGGCGTGGATGCGACGGCGCAGCCGCCGTTCCGCGACAAAGTCCGCCAGCATCCGGCTGGGGTCCGATGGCGCGCGATCATCACCGTGCAGCACCGACCGGCGCTGCTGTTGCGACACAGGCATGGCCCCCTCCTCAGTCCAGGATGAGGGTCGCCACCACTTCCAGGTCGAATTCCTCCTGCGAGATGCCCCCGGTCTTGTGTTCGATGGTGAGCAGGATCTCCACCAGGCCATGGAAGTTGCCGGAGATCTCGACGAACGGCGGCCGGAGCGTCTGGTCCTGGACCACCATCGCCTGCCCCTGGACGGCCCCCACTTCACTGGGGTGTTCGCCGGGCAGCGCTGAGGCATAGGCTTGCAGCGTGACCTTGGCGTTGGCCGTCGCGCGGTGGCCGTGCAACTGCAGCACGATGACCTTGGCCTGTCCGAGGACGGCGAACAGGTTGGAGTCGTGCCGGTAGGTGGTCGGCTTGCCATCGGGCGTCACGAAGGTCTGACGAGGGAACACGACGGTGGTGCGCTTCATGGGACAACCCCCTGCGTGGTGGGGATGTGCGCTTTTCGCGCCAGAAACAAGCTACTCGGGTTTACCCCCCTCCCCCCGTTTGTCACGTTTTGTCACGACTCCAGCCCGCCGAGGCCGAGCCGACCAACGCTCCAACCGCCTTGTCGCTCACAGGGTCGGATCAGGTGAACAGTCGGACGTGAGACGACAGGACTGGCCCCTCGTCGAGCTGCGCACCAACCTGCTGGCCGGCCCCGACAGCGACGCCATCGTGCCGGCCCCCGCGCCCCGGAAGGGCTGGTGGGCGATCTACCGCACGCCCCAGGCCGGCTTCGGGCAGGAGCGCCTCGATCCGATCCAGTTCGACCTGCTGCGCCTGCTCATGGAGGGCCGGCCGCTGCCCGCGGCGCTCGACGCGCTCACCGCCGACCTGCAGGCACCGGCCGTCGAGCGGATCGCCCGCGGCTTGCAGGGCTGGTTTTCGCGCTGGGCGGGGCTGGGGTGGTTCAGTCGTGAGGGTCTGGGGGTCAGAATCCGCCACGGATGAAGCCGAACGCGGCACCGGCAGCCGCGCCGCTACTGCTCCAGCAGCTCCCGATCGAGATCGTCGAGGGTCTGCCCCTCGGGAAGGGTGGGATCGCAGAAGATGATGTACCAGCCCTTCCTGGTGAACTTGTTGTCGTCGGGCAGCCACTCGGCGAAGGCCGGCAGCTCCTCGCCCTTTTCCGCCTGCTTGAGGACCGGCGTGGCCTGGTAGGTGTTCACACAGGTGGCGTACTTTTCGCGAACGCTGGGGCCGAGGGCGGCGTCCACGGCTTCGTGGCACTTCTCGTGCCGCTTGCGGCTGCCCTTGTCACAGATCTCGACCTTGGCGCCGTTGACGAAGGCCAGCCAGGAGTTCTCGGTCGACTCCCGCTTGTACTTCTTGGCCTTCTTTTTGAAGGTCTCGGCCCGGACGATCTGGCGGTCCAGCTCCTTGAGGGTCTGCTTCAGCTCCTCCCGCAGTTCCTCCCGCTCGGCGATGGCGGCGTCCCGCTCAGCCTTGAGCTGCTCGATCTCGGCCTCCATCTGCTTCCATTGCTTCGCCGCCGCCCGGCGACGGGACTCGTCGGCCTCGGTGGCCGATTTCAACTCGGCGAGGGCGGCCTCCTTCTCGGCCAGGAGCGCCTCGAGGTCTTCCACCCGCCGCTGCGCCCCCATGAGCCGGCTGCGCTCGTCGGGGCTGATCTCCTCGCACATCGCCAGCAGCTCTTCGTCACTCAGCTCCTGCTGGACGATCTTCTCCTTCTCGACGACCTGGGGCTCTGCCGTGAAGGCGTGGATGGCGTAGCCGATGACCACGCCGGAGACGACGCCGATGGCGAGGCCCGCCAGGGCCAGGGGTGCGCTGTTTCCGAAGCCTGCCACGTGAACTCCTGCGGTGCCGCGCCCGGAAGCCTACCGGTCGAGACGGCCCTATCGGGCACCAGCTTCCAGCTTTGCCAGCAATTCACGAGCTGCGTCCTCGTCGGCGAGGGCACGAAGCTGTCGGGCGGCGAGTGAAAACGCGGCGTGGGCCACGTCGAGGCGACCCGCATCGAGTGCCCGCGCCCCGGCCACCTCCAGCGCCGCCGGGATGTCCCGGTCCACGTATTCGGCGGGTCCGAGGATCTGCTCGGCCATGGCCAGGTGATGCGTGACCTCCTCCCAGTCCCCGAGGAGCGCCGATGCCCCCGCCAGGCCGGCGTGCAACGTGCCCATGAGCGCCACCCCGGGGCGATCCCCCACGAAGCCCCGGGCGGCCACCAGGGCCTGTCGCGCCTCGGCGCCCCGCCCCGCCTGTACCAGGGCGAGCCCCAGGTTGACCTGGGGCACCAGGGAGAGGGTGCCGCCGAGCGCCCGGTTGCGCCGGACGGCTGCCTCGTAGTGATCCACGGCGGCATCGAAGTCCCCGCGCAGCCGGGCGATCTCCCCCTCGAGGTTGTGGGTGTTGGCCACCCCCCAGCGACTGCCCACCCGCTCGTAGAGGCTCCGCGCCCGGGCGGCCAGCGCCGCGGCCTCGTCCGGGTCCTTGCGCTGCCGAGCGACGTAGGCGAGGTCGAGCAGGACGCCGGCGACTCGCATCGGGTCGCGCTCGGGGTCGACCAGCTCGATGGCCGCCTGGAGACGGGCGGCGGCGGCGTCCAGGTCCCCCCGCCGCATCAGCAGGGCTGCCTGGGCCCGCAGCGCATCGCACCCCAGCTCGCCGTCCTGGAGCGCCCGGGCCCGCCGCTCGGCCTCGCCGAGGTGACGCGCGGCATCGTCGGAGTTGCCCGCCCGGAGCTCGGCCCGCCCCAGCGCCACGAGGGCCTGGGCGACCAGGGCGTCCCAGCCGTACCTCTCGCCGACCGCAGCGGTCCGGGCCGCCAGCTCCCGGACCTGGTCGGAGCGGCCACGGACCCGCAGCAGCCGGCACCACAACAACCAGCCGTGGCCCCACCGTGGGTCGTCCTCGGCAAGCTGCGCGGCCCGCAGGGCCCGATCCCGCTCGATGAGCAGGACCTCGGCCCGGTAGTAGGCGCCCCGATCCATGGCGAGGCCCGCGGCCTCGGCCAGCGGGGTGAGAGCCGCGACGGGATCGCCCGATTCGAGCAGGTGCCGCCCCAGGCGCTCCGCGACCGTCCCCCCGGCGGAGGCCGCCAGGATCCGGGCACAGGCCTGGTGGTGTCGGGCCAGCCGCCCCCCAGCCGCCGCCCGGGCGATGAACGCGTCGCGAAGCATTGCGTGAACGAAACTGAACGCCTCGATGCCCTCGATTCCCACCAGCCCGGCGTCGGCCAGCGCGTCCAGCAGGTCCCACGGCGGCGCGATCCCCAGCGACCGGCAGACGTCGACCCACTCCTGGCGATCCACCACCTGCCCGAGCACCGCCGCCAGCTCCAGGGCCTGCCCCGCCGGGCTCGGCCACCGGGCCAGCAGCGGCTCGACCCGGCCGAGCCAGGCATCCCGGGTGCTCCGCGGCAGCGAAACCGGCGCCTCCTCGGCCAACTTCCAGCCCTCCGCCGAAGCCTCCAACCACCCCCGCTGCGCCCAGGTCTCCACGAGCTGCTGAACGTAGCTGGGGCTTCCCCCCGCACGCTCCTCGACCCGCACGGCAAGCTCCCCGTCCAACCCGAGCTGCTCGCGCAGCAAGGTCCGCATCGCCCCCTCGGAGAGGGCGTCCACCGCGACGGCCTCCACCGACGGCAGGCTGGCGATGGATCGGATCTCGTCGGCCACACCGGGGTGGGTGCCCGCCCGATCGGTGCACCAGGTCGCGACCAGGCAGATCGCGGCACCCGGCTCGGGATCGGCGAGCAGGGCGCGCATCAAGCCCCGCGCCTCGGCCCCCCACTGGATGTCGTCGAGCACGACCAGGATCGGGCGGTGGCGGGAGAGGTCGCGCAGCAGTTGGGCCGTAAAGAGCTGGCGTTCGAGCGGGTGCCCGAAGGCGAGGGACCCGTCGCCCTGCGGCGGGCCACGGACCTGCCCCCCGGCGAGGTAGGCCAGGATCTGGCGGGCGTCGGTGTGGTCCACGCCGAAGCCGGCCAGCCGGCTGTCGATGGCCGGGATGGCATCCTCCGGGCGCAGCCCCTGGACGTGCATCCAGCGAGCGAACATCGCCGCGAGCCCGTGCTGCCCGCCGGCCACCTCGGCGTGGCGGGCCACGAGGGGCTCGGCCAGGCCCAGCGCGTCGGCCTGCTCGGCCAGCCACATCGCCAGCGCGGTCTTGCCGAAACCCGTCGGCCCGTGGAGGAGGACCCCGCCGGGGACCCCCCGCTCCCGCACCCGGGCAAGGATCGACCAGAGCTGGTCCCGCTCGTCGCAGCGACCGACGAGGGGCACCGGCCGCAGGTCCAGGCGCCCCCGGGCCGGCACGACCGGATCGTCGCTCGCCGTCGTGGGCGGCCCGCGCCAGGCGACCGGCTGCGCCGCGAAGGGGCCCCGGG
>RFKJ01000009.1 GCA_003694325.1 Deltaproteobacteria bacterium | reverse complement strand
GTCAGCGCCCCGCCTGCCCAGGCCAGCGGAACCAGTGGCCACGTGGCCGGCCGCTCCGGCGCCCGCCAGGTCAGCAGCAGCAGCGCCGGGAGCACCCAGAGCTGGGTGTTCTCCACCTGCCCCGACAGCGCCGCCCCGAGGGTCACCGGCGACAGCGAGAACAGCAGCCCGCCCACCGCAAGCCCCAGGGGGCGGGCGTCGGGCACGAGGGCCCGCAGCAGCCGCACCAGGGCCACGCCGCCCAGCACCGGGCCCAGCCACGATGCGAGGTGGACCACGGCGTTGGCCGACAGGAGCGGTCGGAGCAGGGTGGCCGCCAGCAACACCGGCCAGGCCAGGAACCGCGCGGTTCGGACGAGGGGGAAGCCGGCCTGGTCGGTGGGATCGGGCCACTGCCCGGCCCACAGGGCGTCGCTCACCACGTCGGCGGCCCAGGCCTGGCCCCCGGTGAACGGGTTGGCGAGCAGCGTGTTGGCCGGCTCCCGGACCCAGTCGAAGTACAGCGGGAACGCCAGCAGCGTCCCGATGAGGGCGACCGACACCTCCGGGGCCAGGGATGGCCCCCACCCCCGATCCGGTCGGTCGCCCGGTCGGCGGATCAGACGTTGACGCCCGGGATGTCGCTGCCCGAGGGGCGGCCACCGGACTTCGCCAGGAGGCGTTCACCCATGATGGTCAGCCAGATGTTCGACAGCAGGGTGCCCACGCCGGGCAGCAGGACGACGAACGCCATGCACACCTGGATCATGCCGACGCAGACCAGGAAGTTGAGCAGGATCCAGGTGGGTTCCATCGTGGACTCCGTGTCCGGCGCTGCTGGGCCGGTTGGGTGCTGGGCCGGTTGGGTGCTGGGCCGGTTGGGGGCTGGGCCGGGTACGCGGGGGGTGCCCCGAGAGCGGGGCGTCCGGAAGGGCCGGGGCGCCACGGCGGGGGTGGCCGACCATGGCCCGCCGCTTCTAGCCCGATCGAGGGGGGCGATCCACTGCATGCCGCGGCGGGACACGGGACGCCGCCCGGCCAGGACAATACCAGGGGAGCCATGCCGCACGTCAACGTCTCGGACCTGCCCCGCCTCCGCGAGATCGGCGTGGTCCTCGCCCGCCACGGGTTCGGCCAGGCGGCGCGCCTGGCCGGCCTGGACGTCGAGGGCGGGGGCATCAGCCACAAGCTCCCGCTGGGCCGACGGCTGCGCATGGTGCTGGCCGACCTCGGCCCCACCTTCGTCAAGCTCGGGCAGATCCTCAGCGTGCGCCCCGACATCGTGCCGCGCGACGTCATGGAGGAGCTCGCCACCCTGCAGGACGACGTGCCGCCCGCCGATCCCGCGGAGCTGCGGCAGCTCCTGGAGCGGGAACTGGGGGCGCCGGTCGACCAGCGTTTCCAGGTCTTCGATCCCGAGCCGCTGGCCAGCGCCTCCATCGCCCAGGTCCACCGGGCGGTGCTGCGCGACGGGACCGAGGTCGCGGTCAAGGTCCAGCGCCCGGGGATCGAGGAGCGGATCCGCTCCGACCTCCACATCCTCTACACCCTCGCCCAGTTGTTGCAGGGCAGCCTGGAACTGCCCGGCCTGTACACCCCGGTGGGCATCGTCCGGGAGTTCGACGCCGCCCTCACCCGGGAACTGGACTTCATCCAGGAGGCCCAGGCGGCCACCCGGTTCCGCTCCCTGTTCGCCGGCAACGCGGACGTCACCGCCCCGCGGATCTTCGAGGAGTGGTCGACCCGGCGACTGCTGGTGATGGAGCTCATCGAGGGGCGGCGCATCGTCGAGTTCGAGGGGACGGCCGACGCCGAGCCCATCATGGACAAGGTCATCGCCGCCACCTACGCCCAGGTCTTCGACCACGGCTTCTTCCATGGTGACCCCCACCCGGGCAACCTGCTGGTGACCCCCGAGGGCCGCATCGCCTACCTGGACTTCGGCATCACCGGGCAGCTCACCGGCGAGATGCAGGACACCCTGGTCCAGCTCTTCCTGGCGCTGGTCTTCCAGGACGCCGAGAGCCTGGCCCTGGGCCTGTACCGCGCCGGCGCGACCGAGGGTCGGGTGGACCTCAAGGGCTTCCGAGGCGAGATCGCCCGGCTGATGGCCAAGTACCACGGCGCCTCCCTCGGGCAGCTCTCGGAGGCGGCGTCCCTGGTGGAGTTCGTCCAGGTCGCTGCCCGGTACCGGATCCGGCTGGTGCCGGAATACGCGGTCCTGGCCCGGGCGACGTCGCTGCTGGACGGCCTGGCCCGTCGGATGCTGCCCGACGTGGACATCGTCGAGCGGGTCAAGCCCTACGCCCAGCGACTCCTGGGCAGCCGGCTGTCTCCCGAGCGGCTGACCGGAGACACCATCCGGCTCCTGCAGCACGCCCAGGTCGCCGCCCGGGACGTGCCGCTCCAGCTCAACCAGCTCATGCTCGACCTCGAGCGCGGCAACATGACCCTGACCATCCGCGACGCCGAGGGCGACAAGATCCGGGAGGACCTCCGCCACGTCGGCACCCGGGTCGCCATCGCCGCCGTCGCCGGCGCGCTGGTGGTCGCCGACGCGATCATGCTCGCGGCGTGGGGGCCGGCCCCGTTCGGCGTCCCGATCGTCGCCCTGGCGGTCTTCGGCACCACCCTGATGGCGAGCCTGGCGATGTGGGCCCTGGTGATCCACGTCGTCGCCGCCGACCAGCTCAATCCCCGGCGGCTGCGCCGCGCCATGCTGGCGGTGCTGCGCTTCCTCGCGGGGGGGAGGCGCTGACCGCGGTCGCCGTTGGAAAGCGCCCGTCTCTTCCCGTCGCAACTTGCATCGTGATAGCCGCGGGGGCATGAAGCGGCGGACCCTGTGCTACCGTGCGCCTCGATCTGGCGCGTCCATCGACGTCGCATCGCGTGCAAGCTGTTCTCTCGTCCTGTCTGGATCCCCCCTGCTGAGCCACTCCCCGCGGACCTTGCCTCTCCGGGGTCGCCCCTGGTTGCCGGTGAGCGCGCGCTCGACGGCAGGAACCGGCTGAAGTGGAGTTTTCGTGTCGGACCCGCAGTCGCTGATCTTTCCCCGTGGAACCCGGATCGCCGGGAAGTACGAGATCGAGAAGGACCTCGGCGAGGGAATGCTCGGTCGCGTCTACCTTGCCAAGCACCTCCGCAGCGGCAAGCACCTGGCCCTGAAGTTCATCCGCCCCAAGTTGACGGCCACGCCGGCCGACCTGGAGCGGCTGAAGCTGGCCTTTGAGCGGGTCAAGCCGCTGCGCCACAACAACATCGTGCGCTACGGGGACATCAGCCAGCACGGCGACGTCTGGTTCTTCTCGCAGGAGTACTTCCCCGGCAAGAGCCTCCGCCAGCTCATGGACGAGTACCAGGAGGCCCACCGGTCGTTCACGCTGCAGGAAGCCTGCCAGATCATCAACAAGATCCTCGAGGCGGTCCAGTACCTGCACGACCACGGCATCATCCACCGCAACCTCAAGCCCGAGAACGTCATCGTCCGGAGTCGGCAGACCGGGCCGGGCGGCAAGATCACCGTCCACGAGGTCAAGGTCACCGACGCCGGTCTGGCGGCGGTGGTCAACCCGACGATCTTCGCCGAGTCGTTCATCTCGCGGGACGAGGCCCCGTACCTCGCCCCGGAGTTGTCCGGCTTCGACCAGGGCGGGACCCCGCCCTCCGACGTCTACTCGGTCGGCGTGATGCTCTACGAGCTGCTCGTCGGACAGACCCCCCGCGGGACCTACCTGTCCCCGACCCAGCTCCGGGGTGATCTGCCGGAGCACATCGACGACATCGTCGAGATCGCCCTGGGACCCAACGCCGAGGACCGCTACCCGACGGCCCGGGACATGCTCAACGACATCCAGCGGTCCTTCTCGGGGGAGCTGTACGACGACACGACCAGTGGCTCCTTCCGCAACATCATCATCGGCCTGGCCATCGCCGTGCTGGTGATGGCCGGCATCGGCGTGTACTTCCAGGTGCGGGAGCAGCCCGACCCGCTCGCTGCGGCCCGGGCCCGGGACGAGCAGTTGCGCAACATGGTCGCCGCCAGCCTGCGGGTGCCGTCGGAGGCCGAGCTCAAGGCCATGGTCGCCGATCACCCCGACATGCTCTACATCCCCAAGGGACCCTACATCCGCGGGCGGCTGTACTCCGAGGATCTCAGCCTGGCCTCGCAGTCCGAGCCCATCGCCCAGGTGGCCAAGACCGGCGGCTTCTACATCGACCGCTTCGAGTTCCCGAACCGCACCCGCGACAAGGACGGCAACCCGGTCAAGCCCGTCGCCAAGGTCACCTGGCAGGAAGCGGCCGACGCCTGCGCCCGGATGGGCAAGCGGTTGTGTACCGAGGACGAGTGGGAGCGGGCGTGCAAGGGGCCGGCCAACTGGATCTACAGCTATGGCGACACCTACGATCCCGAGATGTGCGGGGGAGGGGTGGAGCAGGTCTACGAGATCGGCCAGCACGAGAACTGCGTGTCGGGCTACGGCGTGTTCATGCTGTCCGGCGGGCTGCGGGAGTGGACGGCCACCAAGGCTGGGACGAAGGGGGACCGCCGCATCGTCAAGGGTGGCCTGCGTGGCAACCCGGCCCGCGGCACCCGCTGCGCCTTCGCGGTGGACGAGAGCGCCAACTACGCCGACAACACCCTCGGGTTCCGGTGCTGCCTGGACGTGCCCGGAGAGGAGTCCTCGGCCGACGCGCCGGAGGAGGAGCAGCCGGCCGGAGAAGCGCCCGCCAAGGGGGATGAAGGCTGATCAGGGGGCGTCCGGCCCCCCGGCCTGCTCCCGCTCCTTCCACAGGCGGCTGGCGTCCTCGAGGGCCCGCCGCACCAGCACGTAGACCCCGGGGTCCCAGGTCAGGGCGGTGTGGCCGACCCCCTTGACCTTGCGGTTTTCGATGTGGCCCGCCCCCTTGCCGGGACGCAGCTCGGAGAATCGCCACGGGCAGACCAGGTCGGCGGTCGAGTAGATGCTGGTGAGGGGGATGTGGGCCGGAAACACGTCGCGGTTGAGGCGGCGCATGAAGCGGGACAGCGGGATCATCTCCCCGGGGCTGGCGGACAGCAGCCCCCCGGCCATCAGCCAGACCCCGATCGCCGCCGTCGGGGTGCCGAGGTGGGGGGTGCCGAGGGTGACCAGGCTCTTGACCCGGGCGGCGCCGCCGTGGTGCTGGATGTAGGTGCGGGCGATGAGCCCGCCCATGGAGTGGCCGACGATGTGGAATCGCTGCAGCCCGTAGCGCTGGGCGATCCCCTCCAGCTTGGCCCCGATCATGCGGGCCTGCTCGTCGATGGACCGGTTGTTGAGCCGCCAGAACAGCCCGCCGAGGTCGAAGCTGAACACCCCGTACCCGTCCGCCCGCAGGCGGTCCTCCATGATCTGCCAGACCTGCCGGGTCTGGAAGAAGCCGTGCAGCAGCAGCACGGTCTCGTCTGCCTGGGCGAAGTCGTCGTGCCGGACGATGCGGTTGCTGCGCAGGTAGACGTGGCGCACGCTGCCGAGCTGGTCCCGCAGCGCGCGGTAGAGCCGGGCAGGGGTGGTGGGGGCCTGGATCACGGAGCGACATCCTCGCGTGGGGCGACCGCCGAGGGCGCCGGCGGCATGCTACCTTCCGCGGCACGGAGGCAGCGATGACGACGACCACCGGTGGCGGTCCGTGGACCTGGGTGCTCGGGTGTGCCATCGCCATGGGCACCGGCTGCACCGGGGGCAAGTGGGGTTCGGGGCAGGGGATTGACACCGCCGGGGACGGCGGTGGCGACACGATCACCCTGGGCGACACCGGCACGCCGGAGTGCGGGGGCAGCCCCCCGGAGATCAGCGCCGGGCCGTGGTGCGAGTACCTCGGAATGGACGCACCGGAGCCGGGCAGCGAGGACCTGCCGGTGCTGCGGGTCTACGCCACGGCCACCGATCCCGATGGAGACCTGCACATCCGCGCCGTGCGGAGCTGGTTCGACGGCGAGCCGCTGGGCGAGATCGACCCGGACACCGCCGAGTTCAAGGAGAAGGACCGCAGCCGGGCCAGCGACCACGACTGCCAGGTGTTCGACACCACGGTGAGCGATCGCTGGTACTTCATCGAGGGGCGCGTGGAGTGGGGGGCGGATTACGATTGGGGCATCGCCGTGCAGGACGCCGAGGGCAACTGGAGCGAGATGGCGATCACCACCTGCGCGGCGCCCACCTCGGAGGGCCTGGAACCATGAGCGACGACGCAGGCGGCCAGTCGACGTCCGAACCCCCGCCGAGCGGCCCCCCCGTGGACGCCTATGCCGCGGCGGGCGTGGACATCGAGGCCGGGGAGGCCGTGGTCTCGGGGATCCGCGACCTCGTGCGGCGTACCCGCACCGCCGGGGTCATCGGCGACCTGGGCGGGTTTGGCGCGCTGTTCTCGCTGGCCGGACGCTACCGGGACCCGGTCCTGGTGAGCGGGACCGACGGGGTCGGCACCAAGCTGCTGGTGGCCCAGCGCCTGGGGCGGCACGACACCATCGGCATCGACCTGGTGGCGATGTGCGTCAACGACGTGGCCACGCTGGGGGCCGAGCCGCTGTTCTTCCTCGACTACTTCGCGACGGGCCACCTCGCCCCCGAAGTCGCCGTGCAGGTGGTCTCGGGCATCGCCGAGGGCTGCCTGCGCGCGGGGTGCGCCCTGGTCGGGGGAGAGACCGCCGAGATGCCCGGCATGTATGCCCCGGGCCACTACGACCTCGCCGGCTTCGTCGTCGGCGCCGTCGAGCGGGACGAGGTGGTCGATGGCCGCAACATCGTCGCCGGCGATCTCCTCGTCGGCATCCCGTCGTCGGGCCTGCACAGCAACGGCTACTCCCTGGTCCGCAAGCTGGTCGACGACCTGGACTGGGACGCGGCGCACGGGCTGGGGCGACCCCTCGGGGAGCTGCTCCTCGAGCCCACCCGCATCTACGTCAACGAGTGCCGGACCCTGGTGCAGGAGGGAGCCCGAGGGATGGTCCACGTCACCGGCGGCGGCATCGTCGAGAACGTCCCCCGGGTGCTGCCT
>RFKJ01000731.1 GCA_003694325.1 Deltaproteobacteria bacterium | reverse complement strand
GCCGATCCGCCGGATCCCCGCCCCCATCGTCCACCGGCTGCCCGGGGTCCGCCGCCGGGGGGTCCTCGCCACCCACCGCCGGCTCCGCCGACGCCGGAGACCCCTGCCCCGTCCCGTCGACGGCCGGCGCAGCGACCGCCTCCTCGTCCCTGGGCGGCGGCGATTCCTCCACCGCCGGCCCGGCGGACCGGGCGGGATCCCGGGCAGCCGGACCGGATGAGGAACCCCCGGCCCCCTCGTCGGGGACCGGGGCGGCGGCCTCCGGTTCAGGCGCATCCGGCTGGCCGACGTCGGGGGAGGGCGACCGCGACGGCGGCGGGAGGACCGACCCGTCGCCCTCCTCCCCCGACCCGCTCCCGGACACGATGGGGGCCGGTTCGCCGCCTGGCGGGACGTCCGGGGACCGGTCCCCGCCGAGGAGGAAGGCGACCCCGATCACTGCGACCAGCACCGCTCCCGCAGCCCCCATGACCGGCCCCGCCCGTCGCCGGCCCGGAACCTCGGCCGCCCCACCACGATCCACGTTCTCCCCCACGTCGGCGGCCGGAACCATCGTCGCCGGCACCCCCGTCGCCGCCTCGTCGCCCCGCGGCGCGGTCGCCCGCCCCCTGGCCCCGGCCGTCGACGACGGCGACATCGCTCCCGCCCCGTCGGGCGGCAGGGTCGCGGCAGGATCGGAGCCCGGCCGGGGCGCCGAGCCCGGCGGAGGCGCCGAACGCGTACCGGTGGACACGGTCGTCACCCGCTCCGACGGGGCCCAGGGGCTCGCCGGGTCGAGCGGAGGGAGGGCGGCCCGGCAGGCATCGAGGGCGGCGGCCATCTCCCGGGCGTCGGGGTAGCGATCATCCGGTCGGTAGCGCGTGGCCACCCGGATCACCTCGGCCAGCGGCGGCGGGAGATCCGCCAGCAGCCCGGGATCGAGGTCAGCGGCGAACAGGTCGGGCGGCTCCCGACCGTGGGTCAGGGCCCACAGCATCGCCCCCACCGCGTAGAGGTCGCTGCGCGGGTCGACATCCCGGGCGCTCTGGCGCTGCTCCGGCGGCATGTAGGTCCAGGTCCCCATCACCGCCGCCGTGCGGGTCCGGGTGTCGGCATCCTCGATGCGGGCGATGCCGAAATCGGTCAGTCGGACGACCCCCTGGGCGCTGAGCAGCACGTTCTGGGGCTTGACGTCCCGGTGCACCACCCCGGCGGCGTGGGCGTGGGCGAGGGCCGACAGCGCCGGCAGGACCGCGTCCACCGCAGCCTGCGGCGGCATGGGCCCCCATCGCTCCACCCGATCCCACAAGGTGCCGCCGGTCAGCAGCTCCATCACGATGTAGACCCGGTCCCCGTCGACATCGACGTCGTGGACCGGGACGATGTGGGGATGCGACAGCCGGGCCATCGTGCGCGCCTCGGCCTCGAACCGGGCCCGGATCCGCGGGCGGGCGGCCATCTCCGGCAGCAGCATCTTGATGGCCCGGTCGACCTCCAGGCGCCGATCCCAGGCCCGGTAGACGATCGCCATGCCCCCCTCTCCCAGCACGGCGCGCAGGCGGTACCGGCCGTCGTGCAGCGGGGGGGCGACGTCGAGCGGGTCGAGTTCCATGGGGAGCACGCTTCCGGAGGTGGCGCCGCCGACCATCGGGGAGCCCGCGCCGGAGGGTAGCAGCCCTGACCCGGCCGGGTGCGACAAGGCCGGGGCTCGCCTCTGCGAGGCCCCGCGATACCCTCTCCGCCATGCCCCGCAGCCCCCGCGAGACCATCGTCGTTCGCGGCGTCGACGTTGACGTCACCCTGACCCGCATCGGACCGGTGGAGGGCCGGCCCACCGTCCTCGTGCCCGGGCTCGCCGCCACTCCGGCCCCGTTCAACCTGCACGAGCGACGGCCGCTGACGGTGGTGTTGCAGGAGAGCGGTCGCAGTCCATGGCTCGTCGACTTCGCCGTGAGCTGGCGGCGCCCGGGCCAGGACGCCCCGGCCCTGCTCCACGCCCTGCAACTCGCGCTGTCCGAGCTGCGCCACCACGCCGGCGTCGACCTCGACGCTGTCGACGCCGTGGGGCACAGCCTCGGCGGCATCCTGCTGCTGGCCCTGGCCGCCGACGGCGTGCCACTGCGCCGCATCGCCACCATGGGCACCGCCCTGGACTACCGCGGGGGCTTCGGGCGGCTGGGCGAGCTGCTGGCCCTGGCGCCGGAGACCCGGCGCCTCCGCGCCCCGGTCGGCGGCCTGCCGGTCAGCCGCCTGGCCCGGTTCAGCGCCCCCCTCCTCGGCCGCCGGTTCACCGTGCCCCTGCAGACGGCCCAGTTCCACCCTGGCAGCACCCCCGGCCCGGTGATCCGCGAGATGATGCGCCAGGGGGTCCGCGACCTTCCCTTCGCCCTCCTCGTCGACCTTGCCGCCCTGCTCACCGAGGGCGGGCTGCGCATCGGTCACGCCGGTCGGCCGCTGCGGGAGGCCGTCCGCGACCTGACCGTCCCGGTCCTGATGATCGCCGGACGACAGGACAGCCAGTGCCCGGTGCAGCGGGTCCGCGAGGCCGTCCGGCAGATCCCCTCCGCCCGGCTGCTGGAGGTGGGAGAAGACGCGCCGGGACGGGGCTTCAGCCACGTCGACCTCATGACCGCGACCCGGGCCCCCGACGAGGTGTTCGACCCGCTCGTGTCCTTCCTGGAGGGTGCCTGATGCGACCGGAGATGGAGATCACCCGGTTTCCCCTGCGGGTCGACTCCTGGGAGATCTGCCTGCGCCGCCACCGGCTCCCCGACGCACTCGACCCCGGACGCCGCCCCCTGGTGATGGTGCCCGGCTACGCGATGAACAGCTTCATCCTCGGCTACCACCCCCACGGCGACTCGATGATCGACCACCTCGCCGCCGCCGGCATCGAGGTGTGGACCGCCGACCTGCGGGGCCAGGGCGACAGCCGACGGGTCGGTCCGCGCCATCGCTTCGGCATGGCCGAGCTGGCCCTCGAGGACCTGCCGGCGGCGCTGGACGTGGTGCGCCGGGAGAGCGGCCGGTCGCGGCTCGACCTGGTGGGCTGCAGCCTGGGCGCCAGCTACGTCTACGCCTACCTCGCCCACCACCCCGAGGACCACGGGGTCGGAGCCGTGGTCTCCATCGGGGGGCCGCTGCGGTGGACGGAGGTCCACCCGGCCCTGCGCCTGGCCTTTGCCTCGCCCACCATCGCCGGCCTGGTCCGAACCCGCGGCACCCGGGCCATGGCCCGCCACGTCCTCCCGGTGGTCCGCCGCGCCCCGGCGTTGTTGTCCATCTACATGAACGCCCGCCAGGTCGACCTGTCGCGCCCCGACCAGCTCGTCCGGACCATCGACGACCCGATCCCCACCATCAACCGGGAGATCGCCCGCTGGGTCCGGCAGCGGGATCTCGTCATCCGCGACGTCCACGTTCCCCGCACCCTGGAGAGCATGGCCCGCCGAGGCACCGCTCCGCCGGTCCTGGCCGTGGTGGCCAACCGCGACGGCATCGTCCCCCCGGCGACGGCCCGATCCATCGAGGACGTCCTTGGACCGCAGCTCGTCACCGTGCTGGAGGTCGGCGACCGGCAGCACTGGTACGCCCACGCCGACCTGTTCGTCAGCAACGACGCCGCGCGCACGGTGTTCACCCCCATCGAGCGCTGGCTGGCCGCCCGGTCCGACTGACCGGCGGGCGCACCCGGTCCCCCGGCACTCCGGGTCAGGCCGCCCGGTCCCCCTCCGGTCCCGAGATCCCGCCGGCGCTCTGCCCGGCGT
>RFKJ01000730.1 GCA_003694325.1 Deltaproteobacteria bacterium | reverse complement strand
GAGATCATCGACCAGTACTGCGACCTCCAGGACGCCTCGACCCTCGCCGCGCAGATCCTCGCCCATGACCCGGGCCTGGTGGGCTTCTCCTGCCTGACCCCCAACATGGGGGCGGTGCTCGAGGCCGTCGCCGAGCTGCGGCGCCGGGCGCCGGGCCTGCCGGTGGTCTTCGGAAACACCCACGCCGCGGTCTTCTCCGACCGGATCCTGCGCCGGGGGGAGGCCGACTTCGTGGTGCTGGCCGAGGGAGAGGAGCCCCTGCTCGGGCTGGTGGAGGCCCTGGAGGCCGGGCGCCTGCCGGAGGGCGTGCCGGGGGTGGGCTACGTCGACCCGGCCACCGGCGAGCCGGTGATCCAGCCCGCCCGGCGGCCCACCCGCCCGCTTGACGAGGTGCCGTGGCCGGACTGGTCCAAGATCGACCTGTCCCGGTACGACAGCCACCCGATGATCGCCATGGACGGCGTGACCCTGCCCATCCAGGGCAGTCGCGGCTGCGCCTACTCGTGCACCTTCTGCGCCCAGGACCAGGTGTTCCAGGCCGTGCGCCGCCGCAGCCCGGCCAACATCTGCGACGAGCTGGAGCACCACATCGAGCGCTACGGGGTGACCCGGTTCGGCTTCATCGACGCCTACTGGCCGCTGTCGGTGCGCAAGGGCCACGAGTTCCTCGACGAGCTGGAGCGGCGCGGCCTGCACCGGCGCATCACCTGGGTGACCGAGACGCGGGTGGACAAGGTCGACGAGGGCCTGCTGCGGCGCATGGCGGCCGACGGCTGTCGGCTCATCATGTACGGCATCGAGTTCGGCTCGGACGAAGCGCTGGCGAGCACCCGCAAGCACGCCCGGACCAGCCAGGCCGAGGACGCGATCCGCTGGACCCACGAAGCCGGCATCCTGACCCTGGGGCTCTACGTCATCGGGATGCCGGGCGAGACCGAGGACAGCATCCGCCGCACCCTGGCCTTCGCCCGCAAGCTGGGTACCGACATCGCCAAGTTCAACATCGCCGTACCCCTGCCCGGCTCGGCCTTCTTCGAGGAGACCATCGGCTCGCAGCGGGACAGCCTCGACTACGACGCGTTCCACTCGTGGTTCAACCCCTTCGCCAGCGGGCGGGACCTGGTGTGGACGCCGGATGGACTCGACGGGCGCCGGCTGGTCCGCCTGCAGCGCCAGGGCATGCTCCGGTACTACCTGCGTCCGCGCCACGTCCGCCAGGTGCTGCGCCGCCGGGCCATCAAGCCGGCCGACATGGCGCTCGGCGGGGTGGCGCTGGTGGGCGATGCAGCCGGTGCCTGGCTGCAGGGGCTGCGCCGCCGTGCCTCGTAGGATCCGGGATCGCGTCGCGGTGGCCCGGGCGTGGCTGCGAGGCGAGACCTCGACCATTCCCGGCCCGGCGGTGCTGGCCATCGAGACGACGGTGCGCTGCAACCTCCGGTGCCCGATGTGTCCGCGGACCGGGGCGGGCTACCCCGCCGAGGACATGCCCGACGCGATGTTGTGGCGGCTGCTGGACGAGCACGCGGCCCTGGGCGGGGACCTCGTCTGGCTCAACGGCCTGGGGGAGCCCTTCCTGGACGCGCGGCTGTTCGATGTCCTGGCCCGCTGCCGGGAGCTGGGCCTGGGGACGGTGGTGGCCACCAACGGCACCCGGTTGACCGCCGAGCACCGCAGGCGCCTGCTGGAGGTCGGCTGCGACCAGCTCCTGGTCAGCATCGAGGGGGTCACCGAGCGGACCTACCGGCACCATCGCCCCGGGGGGCGGCTGGCCGAGGTGGAGGCCGCGGTCCGGTCCCTGGCGGCCGAGAAGCGCGCCGCCGGCAGCCGGATGGTCCTGGCGGTGCAGATGGTCCGCATGCCCCGGACGATCCCCGAGGAGGACGCCTTCCTGGCCCGCTGGCGCAGCGTGCCGGGTGTCGACCTCGTGCGGCTCAAGGACGAGGAGTTCGGGGCCGAGGGCTACGAGCTGGCCCGGAGCGATGCCCCGCTGCGGCACTCCCCCTGCCGGATCCTCTGGACCGGGCCGCTGATCGTCCGGTGGAACGGGGACGTGGCCGCCTGCCATCCCCGCGCCGCCCGGCGGATGCACCTCGGCAACCTGCACGAGCACAGCCTCCTGGAGCTGTGGACCGGCCCCGAGGCGCGTCGGCTGCGGCGGATCCACGCCGAGCGCCGCGCGGGGGAGGATCCGCGTTGCGCGGAGTGTCCCGTCTCGCGGCCGCGGCGGCCCTACGTGCTGGCGGCGATGAGCGTGCGGGCCGGCACCGTCCAGCGAGCCATCCCCATCGCCGAGCACGTCTCCCGGCGGTGGGGCCTTCCCTTCCTGGAGAACCGGCGGGGGTGAGCCCGGACCGGTGGGGGGGGCCACCCGCCGGCCCGGTCGCCCCGGGCCGGGGCCTCAGGGAGTGGCGACCAGCACGCCGTCGTAGGTGATCGAGAAGTCTTCGCCGGGGACCTTGCCCGCGAAGGTCAGCTCCAGCAGCTCGGCCGTCACCGTGCCGGTCATGTCGGCGGCCAGGGGCGAGGGCTCGGTGTTCCAGAGAGCGACGACGTTGCCCTCGGGGTCGACCTTGCCGTCGATCGGTCCGGCGGTGGTGCCGAACATGGCGAAGGGTCCCGAGAAGTCGCAGGTGGCGCCGCCCTCCACGGTGGTGGGGGTGACGGTGACGCTGGCCGTGCCCTTGCAGGTGTCGGACTGGCCGGAGACGGAGTCCGAGGCGTACACGGTGATGGTGCCGGTGTAGAGGACGCCCTCCTCGGCCCCGCCGTCGCCGGTCGTTCCGCCATCGGTGCCGCCGCCGTCGGTGCCGCCGCCGT
>RFKJ01000729.1 GCA_003694325.1 Deltaproteobacteria bacterium | reverse complement strand
TCCTCGGAGCCCGCGTGTACGGTCCGCCTCCCGATCCCCGCCAGGTGCTCGCTCCCGTCGGGATCCTCGATGTCCCGGAGGCCTACCTGGGCTGCCTCGCGGTGGGGGGACTGCTGTCGGCGGCGGCGGCCTGGCGACGCCCACCCCCCGCCCTCCGCTATTTCCTGCTGATCCTCGGCCAGGTGATCATCCTGACGATGCCGGCGCTGTGGTTCATCGACTCCCTGGTGTTCGGCGCCTTTCCCACCATCGACAAGGAGGGGAGCCTCCTGTTCTACCTCGACGGCGTGCACGTCCGGATGCTCCTCCACCCCCTGCTGTCCACCGGCGACCCCGCCGCCCACCTCATCGGCGTCCACACCGGCCACCTGTGGGTGACCGCCTTCTTCGACCTGTTCCTGTCGCCGATCGGCGCGTTCAATGCCCAGGCGCTGCTGTACCCGGCCCTGGCCTGGTACTGCGCGTGGCTGTTGCTGACCGACCTGTGCGGGCACCGGCGGATGTCCTTCGTGATCGCCTTTGCCTGGGGCATGGGCCTGCACGTCTTTCGGGACCTCAACTGGTACACCATCGAGAAGGCCGCCATCTTCTGGCTGGCCCTGTTCGCCTGGGCGCTCCACCGGGCCTGGCAGCGCACCCCGGTCGAGCCGGACCCGGCCAGCGCCGACGCACCCGGGGCCGACCGCCCGTCGCTGCGTCGGGGGCGCCTGCCGGAGACCGGACCCTGGCCCTGGATCTGCGGAGCCGTCTACCTGTTGATGACCTGGAACAACCTCTACCTGGGCCTGGTCGGCGCCGTCTTCGGCGCGACGGCCCTGGCCGGCGTCATGCTCGCCGCGGTCGGGGCGTGGCGCCAGCGCTCCCACCGACCGCGGGCTTGGGCCCTCGCCGCCGCCCGGGCCCGCAACATCGGCTTGAGCTGCGCGGCCTGCGCCCTGTTCGTGGCTCCCCTGGTCGTGTGGCAGGTGATGCTGTTGTCCAGCGGCCCCAGCCTGGGTGATCCCGACCGCTTCCTCTACGAACGGGCCGCTCTCGACAGCTTCACCCTGGTCCCCTTCCGGTGGAACCGACTGGAGCCCTGGCGGGCCCTCAACCTGGTCGTCGTCGGCCTGGCGCTGTTCGGCGGCTGGTTCCGCCGGCGAGATCCCCGCGTCCGCTACGCCGTGGTCACCGGCACCCTGCTGGCCCTGCTCTCGCTGGGCCCCTTCCTGCTGCCGGGGGTGGACAACCCCATCTACATGGCGGCCCGCGCGGTGGTCCCCGGGTTCTGGCGGGTCGCCAAGCCCGAGGTCTTCTTCCACGGCACCTGGCTGCTCATGTGCGGCGTCGCCGCCATCCAGCTCGCGCGGGTGGTGCCCCGTCCGCGGACGCTGGGGGCGTTGTACCTGCTCTTCGTGGTCGCCTGGGTGGTCATGGTCCGCACCCATCCCGCCTACCCGGACCTGACCCGGCCGGTGCACAGCGAGCTGGATCCCGACTGGTCGAACCGCGTGTTCCGCTGACTGCCGCGAGCCGACTACCTCGGGACAACCAAGGGTTCCGGCTCGTCAGCAAGCCGTGGGAGCGGGGACGGCGCACCCGGCCCCGCTCCCCCCCGGGGCGGTTGAAACCACGGTGTCACGGATTGTCACTGACACCCGCCGCCCGACGCGGTAGACAATCGGTGACAAACAGGTGGAGCGGCTCCACCGCCCTGGCCCGCTGGCCGTCGGACGAACCCCATGCAAGCGCGCAACCCCGACCCGAACCACGTGATGGTCCCCGCCTCCGTGCCCCCCCTCGCCGGCACGGACCGGCAGGTGGCCACCTGGCAGACCCACGAAGCCATGACGCTGCTGGTGGTCGGCCTGCTGGGCTGGGTCCTCGTCGCGCACCTCGCCGGTGCCCTGCTGCTGGTGCCCTGGTTGGCCGTCGGGGCCGGGCTGCTCCCCGGCCGTCTCGGAACCCGCTGAACCGCCCCCCGCCCCGGTCGGCAACGGTGCGCGGCGGGCCCTCCCGCGACGGCGACGCGACGGCCGAACGGGCAGCGGTGGCCTTCCGGCCGGCCACAACAGGGATATCCGGCTAGGATGGATGCCCGGCGTGCCTGCTTTCCCGGCACCCCGGCCCTCGGAAGGAGTCCGCCATGCAGTCCACGACCGAGCAACCCATCGTCATCCGCTACTGCGTCGTTTGAAACTACGAGCCTCGTGCCGCCAGGTTGGCGGCCGCCATCGAGGAGGCGACCGGCCGCCCCGTCGAGCTGGTCTCCGGGAACCGGGGCGAGTTCACCGTCTGGGTCGGTGATCGGAAGGTCGCCGCCAAGACCTTCGACGGCTTCCCCGAGATCGACGACGCCGTCGCGGCGGTGCAGGCGGCCCTGGCGTGAGCCCGCGGGCCCCGTCCGGCCGAGATCACGGCAACGCTCCGGCGGCCGGTGACCCCGTGCCCGGCGACACCGCGCCCGCCGACTCTGCACCCGCCGACGCCATCGTGACGTCGGCCAGTCGCGGTGACCGGGCCCGCTTCCGATCGCGGGCCCGGCTGGAGGAACTCGCCGCCTCGCTCCCTCCGCCGCCCCGGGACCGGGGGACCGTGCGCCTGCTCCTCCGCCGCCTGCACCGCGGGGTTCGCGATCACCCCGCCGCGGTGTGCCTCGACGTCTCCCAGGGCATGCCGGGCGACGCCTGGGGCCGCCGCCTGCGGCGGAGCCTCGACAACCAGCTCACCCTGATCCGGGCGGACCTGGCCGAGATCATCGCCAACGGCCAACCCCTCGGGCTGTTCGGCGACAACATCTTCGTCGACCTCGACCTGTCCACCGGCAACCTGCCCCCCGGCAGCCGGCTGCGGCTGGGAAGGGCCATCATCGAGGTGACGGGCCGACCCCACGACGGATGCCGAAAGTTCCGGGCCCGATTCGGCGCCGACGCGCTGGCCTTCGTCCAGGACCGGCGCACCCGCGCCGAGAACCGCCGCGGGATCCACGCCCGGGTGGTACACGGTGGCGTCCTCGCCGTCGGAGATCCCGTCGCGGTGCTGACCCGCGGTGGTTGAGTCGGCCCGTCTGCCGGCCCCCATCCAGCGGGCTACACTGCCGCGTCCCTCCTTGGATCAGGGGAGTCCCCCCCTCCCCCTCCCCGTTCACCGCGGTGTCCAGG
>RFKJ01000728.1 GCA_003694325.1 Deltaproteobacteria bacterium | reverse complement strand
GGCAGCGCCGATGGTGGCAGCGCCGACGGAGGCAGCGCCGATGGCGGGTCCACCGATGGCGGCCATGGCGGAGATGGCGGTGCGACCGTCACCGGCGGCGAGGTCAAGGGCGAGGGCTGCGCCTGCGGCCGCAAGGATGGCGGCGGCGCCGCGCTGCTGTGGGTCCCGCTGCTCGGGCTCGGCAGCCTGCTGCGGCGCCGGCGTCGCTGACCGGCGACCGCTCCCGACGGCCCCCTCCCTCCCCACAACGCCGGGTCCGGGGCGATGCGGCGGGCCACCGGTCGGATGCCGTCGGCCGGCCCGCACCTGATACTGTGCCGCCGCCATGCAGCGCCTGCTCCTCGCCATCCCGCGCGCGATCGACGCCCTGACCGTCCGCCTGGGCCAGGCGGTGGCCTGGCTGTCCCTGGTGATGGTGCTCATCGGCGCCGGCAACGCCGTGCTGCGCTACCTCGGCCGGTTCGTCGGGCACAACCTCAGCAGCAACGCGTTCATCGAAGCCCAGTGGTACCTGTTCAGCGCGCTGTTCCTCCTCGGCGCCGCCTGGACCCTGCAGCAGGACCGCCACGTGCGGGTCGACGTGCTGTACGGCCGCCTGTCGCCGCGTGCCCGGGCGGCCATCGACCTGGCGGGCACGGTGCTGTTCCTGCTGCCGTTCTGTGCCTTCGCCACCTGGGTGAGCTTCCCCAGCGTGGCCGAGTCCTGGCGCCTGCGGGAGGTCTCCCCCGACCCCGGGGGCCTGCCGCGCTACCCCGTCAAGGCCCTGGTCATCGTCGCCTGGTGGCTGCTCATCGCCCAGGGCGTCAGCCAGCTCTGCAAGCACCTGTCGGCCCTGTTGTGGCCGGCACCGGCCGCCGGGGAGGGCCCGGGATGAACCCCGAACTCCTCGGCCCGCTGATGTTCGCCACGGCCCTGGTCCTCATCTTCTCCGGCTACCCGGTGGCCTTCAGCCTGGGCGGGACCGCCCTGGTGTTCGCCGCCATCGGCGTCAGCCAGGGGATCTTCGACTGGACCCTCATGCTCGCCCTGCCCGAGCGCACCTACGGGATCATGGCCAACACCGTGCTGCTGGCGGTCCCCTTCTTCATCTTCATGGGGACGATGCTGGAGCGCAGCAAGCTGGCCGAGGACCTGCTGACCACCATCGGCATGTTGTTCGGCCGGCTGCGCGGCGGGGTCGCCCTGGCCGTGGTGCTGGTGGGCGCCCTGCTCGCCGCCGCCACCGGGGTGGTCGGGGCCAGCGTCGTCGCCATGGGGATGATCAGCCTGCCGGTCATGCTGCGCTACGGCTACAGCCCCGAGCTGTCGGCCGGCGTGATCACCGCCAGCGGCACCCTCGGCCAGATCATCCCGCCCAGCGTCGTGCTGGTCGTCCTCGCCGACCAGATGGGGGTCAGCGTCGGCGACCTGTTCGTGGGCAGCCTCGTCCCCGGCCTGATGCTGGCGGGCTTCTACGCCCTGTTCGTCATCGCCGTGGCCATCGCGAAGCCGGCCGCCGCGCCGGCCCTGCCCCCCGAGGAGCGGGACATCCACGGCACCGCCCTGCTCCGGCGGGTCGGGATGGTCATGATCCCGCCACTGGTGCTGATCCTCCTCGTCCTCGGCAGCATCTTCGCCGGCATCGCCACGCCGACCGAGGCCGGCGCCCTGGGGGCCCTGGGGGCGATCCTCCTGGCCCTGGCCAACAAGCGGTTGTCCGTCGACAGCCTGCGGGGCACCGCCCGGGAGACCACCCGTCTCACCAGCATGGTCGTCTTCCTGCTCATCGGGTCGACGGCCTTCTCGCTCGTGTTCCGGGGGCTCTACGGCGACATCTGGATCGAGGAGCTGCTCACCAACCTGCCCGGCGGCCGGGTCGGGCTGCTGGTGGTCGCCAACCTGGCCATCTTCGTCCTCGGCTTCTTCATCGATTTCTTCGAGATCGCGTTCATCATCCTGCCGCTCATCGTGCCGGCGGCGTCGCGACTCGGCATCGACCTGGTGTGGCTGGGCGTGATGTTCGGCATGAACCTCCAGACCAGCTTCCTCACACCGCCCTTCGGCTTCTCGCTGTTCTACCTCCGGGGGGTCGCCCCCAAGGAGATGCCCACCACCGCCATCTACCGCGGGGCCATCCCGTTCATCGGCATCCAGCTCGTGGGGCTGGTGATGATCATCGTCTTCCCCGAGCTGGTGACCGGCCTGCTGGACCGCTGACCGGCCCGCTCCGCTCCCACCAACCCCCCGGTGGCCGGCAACCGGACGGTTCCCCTCCGGACGCCGGCTATCCGCCGAAGCTGAACCGGTGGTAGGCCAGCTCGGCCAGCCCCCACCAGGCGTTGAAGTCCCGGCGGGCCTTGTCCCAGTGCTCGAACACCTCGCGGTACTCGGGGTTGCGGGCCGACTCGTCGGCATAGAGCTGGAACGCCGCGTCCCGCGCCGCCACCATGATCTCCTCGGAGAAGGGGCGGGTCTGGACCCCCGCGGCCAGCAGGCGCTGCAGCGCCGGGGGGTTCTTGGCGTCGTAGCGGGTCTGCATCGCCACCGCGGCTTCGTAGCAGGCGGTGGTGAACACCTCGCGGTACTCCGCCGGCAAGGCGGCCCACGCCTTCTCCCCCACGTAGAAGCTCAGGTTGGGCCCCGGCTCCCACCACCCGGGGTAGTAGTAGAACCGGGCCGCCTTGTGGAAGCCGAGCTTCTCGTCGTCATAGGGCCCCACCCACTCGGTGGCGTCGATGGCCCCGGTCTCCAGCGCCGGGAAGATGTCGCCGCCGGCGATGTTCTGCACCGACACGCCCAGGGCGGCCATCACCTTGCCGCCCATGCCCGGGATGCGCATCTTGAGGCCGGCGAGGCTGGCGATATCGGGCACCTCCCGCTTGAACCAGCCCCCCATCTGCACCCCGGTGTTTCCGGCGGGAAAGACCCGGACGCCGAAGTCGGCGTAGAGCTTGTTGACCAGCTCCAGCCCCCCCCCTTCGAGCAGCCAGGCCGACTGCTGGCGAGCGGTCATGCCGAAGGGGACGCAGGTGTCGAAGGCCAGGGCCGGGTTCTTGCCGATGTAGTAGTAGCTGGCGCTCTGACCGACGGCGACGGTGCCCTGCTGGACCGCGTCGAGCACCTGCAGGGCGGGGACCAGCTCGCCCGCCGGGTACACCCGGATCCGGAAGTTGCCGCCGGTCATGGCCTCGACCCGCCGGGCGAGGACCTCCGAGGCCCCGAAGATGGTGTCCAGGCTGCGGGGGAAGCTGCTGGCCAGCCGCCACTGCACCTTCTTGCCGGTGGAGACCGCCGGGGCCGCCCCCGTCGCCGCCGGCGGTTCGGCGGGCTGGGGG
>RFKJ01000727.1 GCA_003694325.1 Deltaproteobacteria bacterium | reverse complement strand
TGGTCGAGGACGAGCAGGTCGTGCTGTGGGATCTGGAGCGGGACGAGCGCCAGCGCCTGGGCTCCCACACCGGCTTCTCCGCGGCTCCCAGCCTGTGGCGGGACGTGGTGTGCTGGGAGGAGCGGCCCACCCACCCACCGGGCACCGACGGAGACGGCGTGGACATCGAGTGCAGCGACGGGCTGCGGGCCGGTGGGCCGGGCCACCAGCGATGGCCATCGCGGTTCGGCCCGTGGCTGCTGTACCGGGTCGACGGCGAGCTGTGGCTGGCCACCGCCTCTGTGTCGGGCCACCCCGAGGACGTGGAGGCCACCGATGGGGACCGCTGAGCGCGCGATCCTGGTGGCGGCGGCGCTGGCCACCTCGGTCGCCTTCCTGCTGCTGGCCCCCGGGGGGCCCGATCCCGGCTGGATCCTCGGCCTGGCCCGGCCGATGCTGGCGACGGCCGCGAGCCTGGCCGGCATCGTCGGCGCCGGGGCGGCCCTGGTGGCGCGACTCGACCCCGACCTGCTCGACGACGAGCGGGCCCTGCTCCACGCCACGACCTGGGGGCTCGCCGCGTGGGCCCTGCTGGCCTCCGGGCTGGCGTTCATCGGGCGGCTGGAAGGCCCCGTCGCCGCCGCGCTCCCGCTGCTGCTGTCGCTGGGCTGGCTGGCGCGACCGCGGCTGGCTCGGCCCCGCCCCTCCGCCGCCGCGGCGATCCTGGCCATGGCCGTGGTGGTGCCGGCGCTGATCTCCGTCCTGGCGCCCGCGGTGGACACCGACGAGTTGTACCAGCACCTCGCCCTGCCCCGAGACCTGCTGCGCACCGGACACCTCCAGGGCGGCCTGCTGCACCCCGACGGCAGCCGTCCCATGGCCCTGCACGCGGTCTACGCCAGCGCCATGGCCCTCGGCGGGGATCGATGTGTGCGCCTGCTGCACCTGGCCCTGGGGCTCGTGGTCCTCGACGGCGTCCGGGCCATGGGCCGGTCGTTCCTGGGGCCCCGGGGGGCCTGGGCCCCGCTCATGCTCCTCGGGTCGTGGACGGTGGTCCAGCCGCTGGGCGTCGCCGGCAGCGACCTGCCCACCATGCTCGCCGCCGCTGCCGCCCTGGACGCCGCCCTGCGGGGCCGGGTTCGGTCCCTCACGGTGGCCGCGGCGGTGGCCCTCCAGCTCAAGTACACGGCGGCCGGGGCCCTGCTGGGCACCTTCCTGGTGGCGAAGCTGCCCGTTCGCTGGCGGCTCCTGGCCGGCGCCGCCGCCCTGTCCTCCCTGGCGCCCTGGTGGCTGCGCAACCTCGCCGAAGGGCTGCACCCGCTGTTTCCCTTCGCCGGCTGGGACCCGTCCCCGGTCCACCCCGGAGCCCCGGGGGCGGCGGACATGCCGTTTCAGTACCTCGACAAGTATGGAGCGGGCCGCGACCCGCTCGACCTGCTGCTGCTCCCGGTCCACGCCGTCCTGACGGCGCGTCCCGACTCCTTCCGGTTCCTCGGCCGGCTGCACCCGCTCTTTCTCGCCCTCGTCCCCACCGCGCTCCTCGCCCTGCGGACCCGAGAACCGGGCCCGTCCGCCCGGCGCCTGCTCGTCGTCGCCGGGATCGGCTCGCTGGCCTGGGCGGTGGGGCCCCACTGGCTGCGCTACCTGATGCCCGCCCTGCCGGCCCTGGCCCTGTGGCTGGCCGCCGGGGCCCCGGAGGGCCGGGGCCTGCCGCGACTGGCCCTCGGTGCCTGCTTCGTCGCCGGGCTGCCGGCCAACTGGGCGCCGCTGTGGGTTGCCGCCGCCGACGCCCTCCCGGCCGCCACCGGCCAGGAGCCCGCGACCCGCTACGTCGAGCGGAAGCACCCCCCAGCCCGGGCGATCGCCTGGGCCAACGCCCACCTCCCCGACGATGCCGTCGTCGCCCTGCTGTTCGACTGGTCCCGGGCTCTCGTGGAGCGCCCGGTCCTGCTGGGCAGCGTCGAAGACCACGTGCCGGTCCGCCACTGGCTGCTGACCCGGGGTGACCGGGCGCTGTCCGACCTGGCCGCCGCCGGCGCCACCCACCTCGTCGTGACCCGCCAGCGCTTCCTGCCCTCGACCTACTGGTTCCTCACCGACGCCGAGCGAGCCCGCGACCTCGACGCGCCCGTGGCCCTCCTCGACGAGCTGCTCCTGCGGCAGGCCACCCTCATCCACCAGGACGGCCGGACCGCGATCTACGAGCTGGACATTCCCGGACCGCCAACTTCGAATCCAGACCCTTGACCGCGGCGCCGGACCCCGATAAGCGTCCGACGCTCCGGGGGACGCCGCCGGTGTCCCTCCTTCTCATCGCAGACAACCCCGTGCGGCGCCCCTGCCCCACGGTCCCCACGCGGAAGTGGCGGAATTGGTAGACGCGCCAGGTTCAGGACCTGGTGAGCAATACGCTCATGGGGGTTCGATTCCCCCCTTCCGCACCATCTTCGACGGCCGCCCTCGTTCTTCGGGGGCGGCCGTTCTGTCTTTCGGAGCGGACATGGCCCGCCGCATCATCTACGTCGGCCGCATCGTCAACCTCGGCATCGAGGACGCCACCCTCCCCGACGGACGGGTCGTCGAGCTGGAGGTGATCCGGCATCCGGGCGCGGCGGCGGTGGTCCCCCTGCACGACGACGGCACGGTCACCCTGGTCCACCAGTACCGCCACGCCGGTGGAGGCATGCACTACGAGGTGCCGGCCGGCATCCTCGAGCCCGGGGAGGAGCCCGACGCCTGCGCCCGTCGCGAGCTGTCCGAGGAGGTGCAGCTCCAGGCCACCGATCTGCGGCCGCTGACCACCATCCACACCACGCCGGGCTTCACCGACGAGCGGATCCACCTGTTCGTCGCCCGGGGGCTGACGCCCACCACCGACCACCCCGAAGACGACGAGTACATCGAGGTGGTGCGCATCCCCCTGGCCGAGGCCCTGGCCATGACCGCCGACGGCCGCATCACCGACGCCAAGACCATCTGTGCCCTGCACCTGACCGCGACAGCGATGTCGTGATCTGGGGCTCCGGTCGGTCCCCGTCGGGGCCCGGTGCGACGACAACCCGCATCGCCAGCCCATGTTGCAGGCAGGCATGTTCCTTGCTCTACCTGGGGACAGCCTCTGCCGGTCCCCCTGCCACGAGGAGCCCGACCATGTCCTCCCGCCTCTCCATCCTCGCCCTGCTGCTCGCCGGGTGCGCCGACATGGCCTTCAAGACCGACGACGTCGGCGAAGCCGACGGTGCCTACGCCGACACCGGCGCGGCCGGCCCGGGCGCCACCGACGACGGGGACGGCGGCGGCGACGGCTATGGCTCCGAGAACGAAGACAGCTTCTTCGCCCTCGCGCCGGCCACCACCCGCGCCTACGTCTTCGTCGCCAACCCCGACCGGGACACGGTGACCCGGGTCACGGTCCCGACCCTCGAGGTGATCACCACCGAGGTCGGCCACCACCCGATCGCGGTGGCGACGACCAGCGACTACACCAAGGCCGTCACCTTCAACGAGGGCGACGACACCGTCAGCATCATCGACGCCGACACGCTGGCGGTGACCGAGGTCGCGGTCCGGGACGACTTCAACAGCATGGCCATGTCCCCCGATGGCCGCTGGGTGATGTGCTGGTACGACCAGGACGCGGCCGACGACGGCACCGACGACGGCGGCGTGCAGTCCTACAACGAGGTCAGCTTCGTCGACACCGACAACCTCGAGCACACCCCCCTCGTCGTGGGCTTCAACCCGCGCCAGGTGCAGTTCACCGACGACAGCAGCACGGCGGTCGTGGTGAGCGACGCCTACATCGCGGTGATCGACCTCACCGCCGACGAGCTCGAGCCCGACCGGATCGCCCTGACCGACGACCTCGTGGATCCGCCCACCGCCGAGGAGGTCCTGCTGGCGCCCGACGGCAGCTACGCCTTCGTGCGGCAGTTCGGGGCCACCGACCTGGTGGTGGTCGATCTCCAGCTCGGCGAGGTGGGCCGGGTGGCGGTGGGCGACAACCCCACCGACCTGGACCTCACCCCCGACGGCACCCGGGCCATCGCCGTCGCCCGGGGCAGCAACGAGCTGTGGCTGTACGACCTGGCCGATCCCTTCCTGCCCCCGGAAGTCGTGGACATGCCCCCCGACGAGGTGTTCGGCAGCCTGCTGATGAGCCCGGACGGCACCCGGGGCCTGCTGTACAGCACCGCCACGGGCGCCGCCCGCTACGCGAGCTGGGAGCTGTTCAACAACAGCATCACCGTCCGCGAGCTGGTCAAGCCCGTGGCCAGCATGGGGGTCTCCCCCACCGGGGAGACGGCCCTGGTCTTCCACCCGCGGACCAACGGCCCCGACGTCGACAGCAGCTCGCCGTTCTACGACCAGTACGCGCTGACGATGATCGACATGACCGACGATTTCTTCAGCAACCCGCTGCGGCTGCCGGCCGAACCCATCGGCTACGCCCACAGCAGCGACGGGACCCGGGGCTACTTCATCATGGACGGCTACCCGGCGCTGGAGGTCCTCCACTACACCGACCTGCTCTACGACGAGATCGAGCTGCCCAGCAACCCGGTCCACGTCGGGGTGCTGCCCGAATCGCGCCTGGCCTGGGTGAGCGAGGAGCACGACCTGGGACGGATGAGCTTCTACGACCCCGACACCGGCGTGCTGCAGACCATCACCGGCTTCGAGCTGAACTCCGGCATCGAGCACTGAGCCTCCCCCCGAACGGACGCGCCCGGAAGCGGAAGGAACCCGACATGACCCGCACCTCCACCATCCTCGCCATCCTCGCCCTGCCCGTCGGGCTGGCCGCCTGCGACCCCTTCGCCCACCTGCCCGACAACGGCTGGTCCTGGATCGACGAACCCCTGTGGGACGCCGAGGGGGCCATCGCCGCCGACGACGGGGTCTACCTCGCCCTGCCGGCCGCCGGGGAGCTGGCCCGGATCCGGCCCACCGGCGCCACCGACGTCGTCGACCTGGACGGCGCCAGCCCGGTGCGCCTGCAGCCCATGCCCGACGGAGCCGGCGTCGTCGTCTTCGACCGGTGGCCGGTGTGCGCCGACCCCGATCCGAAGATCGAGACGGTCGACGACTGTCGGGAGGAGGACCTCAGCTACAGCTACGAGCTGGCCCTGGTGCAGGACGGCGCGGTGAGCTTCGCCGACCAGGTGCCCTCCCACCTCAACCGGCTGAGCTTCTCGCCCGACGGCACCATCGCGGTCGCCTACCTCGACTACGCCAGCGCCAGCGACATTCCGCTGGACGGCGTGGTCGACCTCACCCAGGTCGCGTTCATCGACCTGACCGGCACGCAACCGGCCACCTCGGTCAGCGTCGGCTTCAACGCCGACAACGTGCTGTTCTCCCGCGACGGGACCCGGGCGGTGGTCCTCAGCGACAGCCAGGTCTCGGTCATCGACCTCGACAGCTTCGAGGTCACCGTGACCTACCCCCTCACCCTGGACCCCGACCAGAGCGTCGACCCCAGCGGCGCGGCCATCACCCCCGACGGCCGCTACGCGCTGATCACCATCGCGGGTTCGGCCGACCTGTACAAGCTCGACCTCGACGTCGAGAGCATCGACATCCTGAGCCTGGACGCGACCCCGTCCACCCTGTCGATCAACGAGGACGCCGATCGCTCGGTGATCGTCTACAACTCCCGGCCCCAGGTCGACGTGCTGGAGCACAGCTACTTCGCCTGGGACAGCATCGGACTGGACGAGCCCTGCACCGCGGTGCTCCAGGGTGACGGCTTCGCGCTGCTCTACAACGACGCGGCCACCACCCACGACGTCTACAAGCTGCCCTACGACACCGAGGAGCCGGTGGAATTCGTCATGGGCAACCCGGTGGCCGCCATGCAGCTCACCGACAGCCATCGCTACGCCGTGGCGACCCTGCGCCCGGAAGCCAGCGGCTACTCCGGCAGCCTGGAGGACTACCAGGACGAGCACTGGGGCCTGGCCGTCATCGACCTGGTGGAGGAGACGGACGTGAGCCTGGTGCTGGAGAGCGAGCCGGTCGGGGTGGCCCTGGTGGAGAGCGAGGCCGGCGCCTATGCCCTGGTCCTGCTGGACGGTCGGGACGAGCTGCTCCAGCTCGACCTCGCCAACCCGTCGGTCCCGACCGCGCTGCCGCTGGACGCCCCCCCGCTGGCCATCGGCGCCATGCCCGACGACAGCTTCTTCATCACCCACGACTCGGCGCTCGGGCTGATCAGCTTCCTCGACCCGACCACCGGCACCATCACCACCGCCGCCGGCTTCGGCGCCACCGACCTGCAGGCCGAAGCGGTGCTCCCACGCCGCGACCAGGAGAACTGAGATGCTGTCCCTCATCGCCCTGACGGCCGCGCTGTCCGCCCCCGGTCGGGCCGCCGACAACGAGATCTCCATCGAGCTGGGCAGCCTCGGCACCCACGACGACGCCTTCGAGCTGTTCCACGACAACGGCCAGCTCGGGACGGTGGGGATCCGCGGCGGGCTCGGCCTGAGCCGCCACCTCGGGGTCGTCGCCGGCTGGCACCATGCCGCCACCGGCAACACCGTCGAGGTCCAATCCAGCACCGCCGACGACAGCGAATCCCGGTACCAGACGTTCCAGGCCGCCTACCGCGGCCACCACTTCCTGGTCGGACCCAAGCTGGACACCACGGCCTGGGAATGGTTCCGCCCCTACGCCACCGTCCAGGGCGCCCTGTTCGTCGGTCGCGTGTTGATGGACGACGATCCCGAGGTCGACGACAACCCCGGCCAGATCCAGGCCACCGCGGTCTCGCCCGGCGGGGTGGCCGCCCTGGGCTGGGACATCGTGCCGGTCCGACCCGGCGGTGGGCAGATCGGCATCGGCTGGCACCTCGAGGCCGGCTACGGGCTGGTGGCGACGGCGTCGTACCGGGCCCGTCCCCCCAGCGGCGACGGCGAGCCCGCGGAGATCGCCCGCTTCGGCCTCGGCGGCTTCTACCTGCGGACCGGCGTGGGCCTGTACTTCTGACCCGGGCACGCCGGCGGGGGGACGGGTCGGGCGGGCGAGCCCGGCGGCCATCCCCCCCCGGGCGGACCGCAGGAAGGTAGAGGGTCCAGGGCCCCGGCCCGGCCGGTGTCGGGACGTGCCCACGCCGCCCGGGCGGACGCCC
>RFKJ01000726.1 GCA_003694325.1 Deltaproteobacteria bacterium | reverse complement strand
GCGGGCCCTGGAGAACCGCCGGGAGATGTAGCTGCGCCAGCGGGGCTGCCCCCCCCGGGCACGCCATCGTCGGCGGGTCCATCGTCGGCGGATCCGGGGCGGAGCCCGGGGACCGATCAGTCGTCGCGACTGATGAACTGCGCCTTGAACAGGTCCCGGTTCATCCGGCCGATGACCTCGAGCTTGATCCCCTTGGGGCAGGAGGCCTCGCACTCGCCGTGGTTGGTGCAGTAGCCGAAGCCCTCGGCGTCCATCTGCCGGGTCATGGCCTGGACCCGCTCGTAGCGCTCGACCTGGCCCTGGGGCAGCAGACCCAGGTGGGTCACCTTGGCCCCGGTGAACAACATGGCCGCCCCGTTGGGGCAGCTCGCCACGCAGGCCCCGCAACCGATGCAGGCCGCCGCGTCGAAGGCCCGGTCGGCGTACTCCTTCTTCACCGGGATGTTGTTGGCATCCTGGGGGGAGCCGGTCCGCACCGAGATGTAGCCGCCCGCCTGGATGATGCGGTCGAAGGCGCTGCGGTCCACCATCAGGTCGCGGACGATCGGGAAGGCCGCCGAGCGCCACGGCTCCAACGTCAACTCGTCGCCGTCCTTGAAGCTGCGCATGTGGAGCTGGCAGACGGTGGTCTCCTTGTGGCCGCCGTGGGCCAGGCCGTTGATCATGAACCCGCAGCAGCCGCACACGCCCTCGCGACAGTCGTGCTCGAAGACGATGGGTTCCTTGCCCTCGGCCTCCATCCGGGCGTTGACCACATCCAGCATCTCCAGGAAGCTCATGTCCTCGGAGATGTCGGTGGCCTGCACGGTCTCGAAGTGACCGCCGCTGGAGGGTCCCTTCTGGCGCCAGACGTGGAGCGTGATGTTCACGGCAGCCTCCTTACTTGTAGCTGCGCTGCGTCAGCTTGACGTACCGGAATTCGAGCGGCTCCTTGTGCAGGGTAGGCCGTTCTCCGACACCGTTGAATTCCCAGGCGGCGACGTAGCGGAAGTTCTCGTCGTCGCGCTTCGCCTCGCCTTCCTCCGTCTGGTGCTCCACCCGGAAGTGCCCGCCGCAGGACTCTTCGCGATGCAGCGCGTCGAGGGCCATCAGCTCGGCGAACTCCAGGAAGTCCGCGACCCGGTTGGCCCGCTCCAGGACCTGGTTCAGCTCGCCCCGGGTGCCCGGGACGCTGACGTTCTCCCAGAACTCGGCCCGGATCTCGGGGATGCGCTGGAGGAGGCTCTCCAGCCCGGCCTTGTCCCGGGCCATGCCGCACTTGTTCCACAGCTCCATGCCCAGCTCGCGGTGAAAGCTGTCCACCGTCCGCCGCCCCTTGATGGACAGCAGCTTTTCGAGCCGGGCCGTGACCTGCTCCTCGGCCTCCCGGAACTCGGGCCAGTCGGTGCTCTTGTCGCGCGGCCCGACCGTCCCGAGGTAGTGCCCGATGGTGTAGGGCAGCACGAAGTAGCCGTCGGAGAGCCCCTGCATCAGCGCGCTGGCGCCCAGGCGGTTGGCGCCGTGGTCGCTGAAGTTGGCCTCGCCGATGACGAACAGGCCCGGCAGGTTGCTCTGGAGGTTGTAGTCGACCCACAGGCCGCCCATGGCATAGTGCGGCGCCGGGTAGATGCGCATCGGCACGTCGTACGGCGATTCACCGGTGATCCGCTCGTACATGTCGAACAGGTTGCCGTAGCGCTCGGCGATGGTCTTCCGGCCCAGGCGCTTGATGGCGTCGGAGAAGTCCAGGTAGACCCCGTAGCCGCCGTAGGCGACGCCCCGCCCCTCGTCACACACCCGCTTCGCGGCGCGGCTGGCGACGTCCCGGGGGACGAGGTTTCCGAAGGTCGGGTACCGCCGCTCCAGGTAGTAGTCCCGCTCGGACTCGGGGATGTCGTTGGGGTGACGCCCCACCCGGCCGGTATCCGGGTTCCAGGCGTCCTCCTTGTTCTTGGGCACCCACACCCGCCCGTCGTTGCGCAGCGACTCGCTCATCAGGGTGAGCTTGCTCTGGTGGGAGCCGCTGACCGGGATACAGGTCGGGTGGATCTGCGTGAAGCAGGGGTTGGCGAAGAACGCGCCGCGCTTGCTGGCCCGCCAGGTCGCCGTGACATTGCTGCCCATGGCGTTGGTGGACAGGAAGAACACGTTGACGTAGCCGCCGGTGGCGAGCACCACGGCGTCGGCGGCCCACCGCTCGATCCTGCCGGTCACCAGGTGCCGGGTGACGATGCCGCGCGCGTGGCCATCGTGGACGATGAGGTCCAGCATCTCGGTGCGCGGGAACTGCTTGACCGTCCCGGCGTGGACCTGCCGGGCCAGCGCCTGGTAGGCGCCCAGCAGGAGCTGCTGCCCGGTGGCTCCCCGGGCGTAGAAGGTCCGGCTGACCAGCGCACCGCCGAAGGAGCGGTTGGCCAGCAGGCCCCCGTACTCCCGCGCGAAGGGCACGCCCTGGGCCACCGCCTGGTCGATGATGTTGTTGCTGATCTGCGCCAGCCGGTAGACGTTCTCCTCGCGCGCCCGGAAGTCGCCCCCCTTGATGGTGTCGTAGAACAACCGGAAGATGCTGTCGCCGTCTCCCTGGTAGTTCTTGGCCGCGTTGATGCCCCCCTGGGCGGCGATGGAGTGGGCGCGCCGCGCGGAGTCCTGGAAACAGAAGTTCAGGACGTTGTAGCCCAGCTCACCCAGGGTGGCGGCGGCCGAGGCGCCGGCCAGGCCGGTGCCCACCACGATGATGGTGTACTTCCGCTTGTTCGCCGGGTTGACGACCTTGATGTTGAACCGGTGGCGGTCCCACGCGGTCTCGATGTCGCCACCGGGTGCGTTGCTGTGGAGGATCATTGCAGCGGTCTCCTCAGCCACCGACCAGGCCGGTCAGGACTGCGAGCGGGATGGAGCAGTTGCCCAGGACGATGATGACGGCCATGCCCGTCGCGAAGGCCCGGGCCAGCTTGTCGAACCGGGGATTCGACAGGCCCAGCGTCCGGAACATGCTGTAGACGCCATGCCCCAGGTGCATGCCCAGCAGCAGCATGGCGACGATGTAGATGCCGGCGATGAGCGGCTGGCTGAAGCCCTTGACGACGTTGTCGTAGACGGGGCAGTCCAGGGACCCCGCCACCATCCGGCAATGCTCGATGGTGGTCGTCACCGCCGAGTCGCCCATTCCCACCGACTGGAAGCCGATGGTGTAGTGGAGCAGGTGGTAGATGATGAACAGCAGGATGATCGGACCGCTGATCCGCATGGTCCGCGACGCGTAGGTCGAGGCTCGCGAGGTGTAGCGCCGGTAGCCCTTGGGCCGCGCCGCCCGCGCCCGGAGCACCAGGGTGACCGCCGACCAGACGTGGGCCACCAGCATGAACAGGAGGGTCAGGCGAACCATCCACAGCAGCAGCATCTCGCCCTTGAGCATCTCGCCGTAGTGGTCGAGGGTCGATTCGCCCAGGTAGATCTGGAGGTTGCCGATCATGTGGCCCGTCACGAAGCCGAACAGCACCAGGCCCGACAAGGCCATGACGATCTTCAACCCGATCGTGCTCTTGAGGAACCGCGAGAACCAGCTCATCTCTTCTCCGCCGTCTGGGTCGGCTCGGGACGCCGAGGCTGGGGACGCTCGACTATGGCAGCGGGGGGGGCCCGGCAAGGAGTTCCACCGGCGCGGCGGCCCGACCCCTCCATGAGCCGACTTGAACCGGGAGCCACCATCGGCGGGTCCCGCAGGTCCGACTCGGCGGCGAACATGGCAGAGCGGGTTGCCCGCGACAAGCGAAAGCTGTTCAATGACCCATGAGCAGGATTGATGGCTCGCCATGCTGCCCTCCCTCGACGCGCTGCTGACCTTCGAGACCGCCGCCCGGCTGTCGAGCTTCTCGGCGGCCGCCCGGGAGCTGCACGTCACCCAGGGAGCGATCAGCCACCGCATCCGGAACCTGGAGGAACAGCTCGGCACCCGCCTGTTCGACCGGACCGCCCGAGGGGTCCGGCTCACCGCCGAGGGTCGGATCCTCGCCGCCGCGGTGACCGATGCCTTCGAACGCCTGCGTGACGGGCTGGACCGCCTCGACCGGCGACGGCACGGCGACCCGCTCATGGTGAGCTGCTCCCCGTCCTTCGCCATCCGCTGGCTCGTGCCCCACCTGCCCCAGCTCCAGGCGCGCCATCCCGACCTGGACGTGCGCATCAGCGCCGACGACCGGGTGGTGCAGCCGGGACGGGCCGGCATCGACGTCTGCATCCGATACGGCCCCGGC
>RFKJ01000725.1 GCA_003694325.1 Deltaproteobacteria bacterium | reverse complement strand
GGAGAGGTAGACGAGATCGGCGTGAGTGAGGGGCAGCTCGGCGAGCAGGCGGGCAGTCGCGGCCTGGTGGGCCGACACCGCCTCGGGGCCACCCAGGCCGACCAGCACGGTCAGCCCGAGCTGCAGGCCCGCCTGCCTGGCGTGGTGGATGGCGGACCGCAGCCGGTGGAGATCCCCGGCCTTGCTGGCGGCCGCGCGCAGCGCCGGGTCGCCGGTCTCCAGGCCGATGACCACCCGGCGCAACCCCCGGTCTGCGAGCTGCGCCAGGTCGGAGACCGGGTGAAGGGGGGCGTGCTCCGGATCCCAGAAGGCGGCGAGGCCCCGGCGAGGCGTCCCCAGGATCGCCCCGACCCGGTCCAGCACGGCGCGGAGGCGTGCCGCCGACAGGGACAGGGCGCTGGCGCTGCCCAGGTAGAAGCCGTCCCGTCCACCGAGGCCCGGCCCCATGAACGCCGCCACCCCCCGCAGGTGGGCCTCGAGGGCGTCGGGCCCGAGGACCGAGAATCCCCGGCCGGCGTACAGCGAGCAGAAGGTGCAGTGGTTGCTCGGGCAGCCGGTTGCGGGCAGCAGGACGAGGTCGCGCTGGCGATCGGGGGGCAGGATCGGGGTGGGCTCGGGCCAGGTCGCGGCGTAGCGTCCGGCCTCGGCGGCGAGGCGTTCCGGATCCCACTCCATCGCGGCGTCCAGGATGGCCCGGGCGTCCGGCCGGTCGATGGAGGGACGCAGCGCCTCCACGACAGCGCCGACCCGCCGGTGGACGTCGGCGGCCGCATCGGCGTCGAGGTCGACGAGGTCGTCGCCCCGACCCTGCACCACCCCGCCGTCCAGGCAGCGGCGCCAGCGTCCGGTCGCGGTGCGCAGCGTGGCCCATCGCCCGAGGTGATCGACGCGCAGCAGCAGGTCGGGCTCGCGCGCCACCACGAGGCCGGCGGGTCCGACGCGAAGGTGGGTGGGCTCGGTCACGACGCTCCTCGCGGCCGGCGGCTTCCGGGCCGTCCGCCAGGCGGGGGCACCCCGCCCTCCTCGGCCCGCGTTAATCCGGCGGGGTTCAACCCGGAGGTTCGATGCGTCTCGTCCGTCCCCGCGACCTGGTGGTCACCTTCGAAGCCGGCGGCATGGTCATGTTGCGCAGCACCGGCCGGGGGGTCGGCGCCCGGGCACCGGCCTGGGCGGTCGGGGTGCTGGCCGCCTGCGATGTTCCGCGAACCCGGGACGAGATCGTCGAGGCCATGGGGCCCGCCGCCGGGCAGGCCTTCGACGGGCTCCGCGAGGCCGGGCTGCTGGTCGATGCCGAGGAAGCGGACGAGTCCCCCGTGATCTTCGCCAACTACGCGGGGGTCGAGGTCCACCGGGCGATGCTCGGCGACGAGGTGCGGCTGCGGGCCTACTTCGACGCACTCAAGGCCACGGTCCGCCCCGGCGACGTGGTCATCGACGCCGGCAGCGGCACCGGCGTGCTGGCGACCATGGCCGCCCTGTGCGGCGCCGCGCGGGTCTACGCCATCGAGCGCACCGACTTCGCCGAGGTGATCCCCCAGGTCGCCGCCGACAGCGGGGTCGGCGACCGGGTGCAGGTCGTCCGCGGGGACTTCGGCAAGGTCCAGCTCCCGGAGAAGGCCCGGGTGCTGGTCACCGAGACCTTCGGCCACTTCGCCCTGGCCGAGGGCATGATGGACGATGTCCGGGCCTGCGTCGAGCGCAACCTCGAGCCCGACGGGGTGATCGTCCCGGGGGCCTTCACCCTGTGGATGGCGCCGGTCCCGAAGGCTCCGCCGGACCTGCTGGGTCCCTTCCGGCGGCGCGACGACGGCGTGGACCTGACGAGCCTCCTCGCCGACGCCCGGGGCCGGGCCCACGATCGGGCGGTCCTCCCCTCGGAGATCGGGTCCCCCGTGAACCTGGGCCGGGTCGAGATGCCCTGCGGCACCGAGTGGGAGGGCGAGCTTGTGCTCGACGAGCCCTGCGAGGCCCTGGCGGCCTGGTTCACCCTGCACATGGCGCCGGGCATCGACATGCCCACCGGGCCCGCCGACCCGTTGACCCACTGGAAGCAGACCCTGTTGCCGGTGGCCCTGCCGGCCGGCCGGCACCCGGTGTCGGTGACCCGTGCCCCCGAGGATGGCCGCACCATCGTCATCGACGTGGGCGGCCACGAGGTCCGCTGTCGCTGATGGGTCGGCGACGCAGGCGGCAGGCACCGGTCGACGTCACCCTGGATCGCCTGGAGGCGCGCGGGGTCAGCGGCCTCACCGACGACGGGCGGCGGGTGGAGGTCCGCTACGGGGCCGTGGGCGCCCGGGTGTCGGTGCGGGTCGGGCGCAAGGGGAAGGGCCAGCGACTGGCCCTCCTGCAGCCGGCGCCCGACCAGGTCCCGCCGGCGTGCCCGGTCTTCGGCCTGTGTGGAGGCTGCCAGCTCCAGGAGATGCCGCTGCACCGACAGCGGGTCGAGAAGGCCGCCCTGGTGGCCCGCCTCGTCGGGCACCCCTGCACCTCCTGCGAGGGCGCCGAGGCGGCCTACGGCTACCGCAACAAGCTGGAGCTGTCCTTCGGGGCGCGCCGGTTCCTGGCGGAGGCCACCGACGACCCCGGCGAGATCGCGGGGAGCTGGCTGGGCTTCCACCCCCCCGGCTGGTACTCCCGGATCGTGGACGTCGACGGGTGTCCGCTGGGCTCCCCGGCGATGAACCGGGTCATCGCGGCGGTCCGGGACCAACGCCCGGCCCCGGCGTGGGACAACGCCACCCACGCGGGGTGGTGGCGGCATCTCGTCCTGCGCGAGGGCGACGCCGGCGTCCTGGTCACCCTGGTCACCCACGGGAGCTGCCCCGAGGTCGAGGTCCGGAGGGTCGCCGACGCCGTGGCAGCCCTCGACTGCGTGACCGGGGTGTCGTGGCGGGTCAACGACGGGGTGGCCGAGGTGGCCACCGGGCAGCTGCGGGCGGTGCTGCACGGTGCTCCGGGCCTGTCCATCACCCTGGGGGATGTCGCCCTGGAGCTTCCGCCCGATGCCTTCTTCCAGGTCAACACCCCCGGCGCCGCCATCCTGGTCGACCGGGTGGGCGAGGCCCTGCGACTGCCCGGCGATCCGGCGCAGGGCTCCGCCGGGGGCACCCTCCTCGACCT
>RFKJ01000724.1 GCA_003694325.1 Deltaproteobacteria bacterium | reverse complement strand
GGGGGTCAGGGCGGTGGCCAGCGGGGCGCCCCGGCTGGCGAGGGTCACCAGGGGATCGGGGTCGGCGAAGTCCACCGGGGAGCCGACCACCACGAGGGCGGCCAGCGCGTCGTCACCGACCAGGGCGTTGTAGATGGCGGCGACCATGCCCCCCATGCTGTGGCCGACGTAGCCGACGCGATCGAAGCCGCTGACGGACCGCACGTGGTCGATGGCCGCCGGCAGGTCGTAGCGGCCGTAGTCGTCCATGGTCCATCCGTTCCGCTGGCGGCGTCCCGCCGGGTCCCGCTCGGCCAGGCCGTGGCCCCGCAGGTCGAGCAGCCAGGCGTCGTAGCCGCGGGCCTGCAGGGCGCGGGCCAGGGAGCGCTGCGGACCCAGGTCCCAGGTGCGGTGGTTGCTGGAGATGCCGTGGACCAGCAGGACGGGAGGACCGGCCGCCGGGTAGCGGCGGAGGTGCACGAAGGCCCCGTCGGCGGTCTGGACGTCGGTGTCGACGGGGGGGGCGGCCTGCTCGGAACCGGTGGGGGGCGCCCCGGTCCGCGGGGGGCGGCACCCGACGAGGAACAGCAGCAGCAGCAGGAGCGGTGACAGGGGGGCGTCCGGGCGAGGGGAGCCGCGCGGCGGCGAAGAAGGTTCGGGCCGGGTGCAGGCTCGGCCCGCCCCGTTCCGATAGCATGGCCGGCATGTTGCCGACCCGCCGCCCGTCCCGTCGCGCCTCCCCGCTGGGATGCGCCTGCCTCGCCGCGGCCCTGGCCGCCGTGCGTCCTGCCGTCGCCGCATCTCCCGCCGAAGCCCTCGCTGCGGCGCTGGCGTCATCCCCCGCTCCCCCCGAAGTGGCCGTCGCCTGCGCCCCCGCCGGGGATGTGCTCCAGGCCCTCGGCACCGTGGCCCTCGAGTCCGGGGGGATCGCCTCGGACGATCCGGCCGTCGACGCGCTGCTGGGGGGCGTCGCCCACCTGTCGGCCCAGGGCATCGCGGTCGACGAGGCGCTGGTGCTGACCATGTGGAAGGCGGGCGAGGAACCGGTGGGCGAGCTGGCCCTGCCCTTCTCGGGGGACGAGGAGCAGGCCCGGACGCTGCTCGACCGGCTCGGCATCGCTCCCGAGCCGGTTCCCGGCGCCCCGGGGCGGTGGGTGGGCCACGACGAGGACGGCGACACCCGGGTGCGCCTCGTCGATGGCTCCCTCGCCCTGTCGTTCAACGGGTCGCCGCCCGCCCGGGACGACCTCCCCGTCCTGGACCGCGAGCTGGTCGCCGGCCTGCCGGACGGTCCGGGCTGCGCCGCCTGGGTCGCGCTGTCCGGGGACGCGGCGACAGCCGCCCGGCCGATCGTGGGGGAACGGGGGCTGGCGATCGCCGGCTTCCTGCCGTTTCAGCGGGAGGGGATCGGCCTGGTGCGCGTCCGGTCGGTGGGGCCCTTTCCCCAGGCGATGTCGCAGTCGGGGTGGGCACCGGTCACCGGGTCCGGGCACGAGTCGCCGGGGATGGTCGTCACGGTGGGGCCCGGCCTCGCCGACCTGCTGGACGACGCCGAGCTGGTGGCGCACCTCGGCCTCACCCCGGCGCAGGTCCGGCGGGTGCAGCGCACCGCCAACATCGGCGCGGGGAGCACCATCGCCCTGTTCGGCGATCCCCGGGGACGCGACTTCGTGGCGGTGCTGCCGGTGGACGGCACCCGGGGACCCACCCGGGCCCACAAGGTCAGCCGCCGCCTGCGCCGCCTCGCCCGAAGGGTCGGGTTCGACGTGCTGCGGTCCGACGACCGCAGCATGGTCGTCTCGGTGGGGACGGACCTGGTCTTCGTCGAGGTGCGGGACGGTCGGATCTACCTCGCGGCCCATGGACCCCGCGCGCTGGAGGCGGCCGAGGGGGTGGGCGAACCGTGGGTCCACAGCGAGGATCTCGCCTGGGCGCTGCGGTGGCCGGTGGCGGCCTGGACCGGGCTGGGCGGGCCGGCCATGCAGCGCTACCCGCTGAAGGTCCAGGCCGGGTTCCGGGGCGTGGACGACGTGCTCGAGGTGGGGATCCGGGTGCGCACCGACATGCCGGCGGGGATGCTGGGGCCGATGCTCGCCCGGATCCTCGCCGAGCAGCTCGCGACGCTCTCCGGAGCGGACCCGGCCGATGGCGACGCAGGTGGGGGAGGGGACGAAGCCCCCTGAGCGCGTGGCCGGATCTCAGCGGAGGCGGGCGGCCAGGGCGCGGGCCAGGACCGCGGCCGGGTGGGAACCGGCGAGCAGGTCGCGGTGGGTGTAGGGGTGGGCGTCGAGGTGGAGGTAGCCGAAGCGGACGAACTCCGCGCCGGGGGGCAGCCAGGGCCGCACGGTCTCGGCCGGTGCCAGCTCGTCGAGGTCCCCGACCCCGGCCCACACCGGAAAGGCGGCGGCCGACAGGTCGATGGGCGCGTCGCGGTGGCCCCAGTCCTGCAGCCCCCCCAGCCACGCCGCCGAGACCCGATCCAGGGGCGGCAGCGGCGTGCCGAGCAGCAGGGGCAGCACCAGCCGGGACTGCCACCGGGCGTCGGTGACCGTGGAGAGATCGAGGCCGTCGGCGGGGACCTGCTGATCGATGAGCCACGAGGTGAGGGC
>RFKJ01000723.1 GCA_003694325.1 Deltaproteobacteria bacterium | reverse complement strand
GCCCGAACCTCCTCGCTGCCCCCGGGTCCTCCCACGCCCCGGCCCCCTCTCCGAACCCAGGCAGGAGCACGTCATGTCCCACCTCTCCGGCAATCCCCAGGGGCCCCGGGTGGCCGTCATCCTCTCGGGCTGCGGCTACCTCGACGGCGCCGAGATCAACGAAGCCGTCATCTCGCTGCTGGCGCTCAACCGCGGCGGGGCGCAGGTGCGGTGCTACGCCCCCGACAAGCCGCAGATGCACGTGGTGGACCACCTCACCGGCCAGCCCTCTCCCGGCGAGTCCCGCAACGTGCTGCGCGAGAGCGCCCGCATCGCCCGCGGGCAGATCGCGCCGCTGTCGGAGCTGTCGGCCGACGACTTCGATGCCCTGTTCATGCCTGGCGGCTTCGGCGTCGCCAAGAACCTGTCCACCTTCGCGGTGGACGGCACCTCCGGGCAGGTGGACCCCGACCTCGCCCGGGTGCTCAAGGAGTTCCGCGACGCGGGGAAGCCCATCGGCGCGGTCTGCATCTCCCCGGCGGTCCTGGTCCTCGCCCTGGGCGAGGGCGAGGTCACCATCGGCAGCGACCCGGGCACCGCCGGCGCCATCGAGTCCCTCGGCGGCGTCCACCACGTCTGCCCGGTCGACGACATCCACGTCGATACCCGGCGCCGCATCGTCACCGCCCCGGCCTTCATGGAGGACGTCCAGCTCGCCACGGTCGCCGACGGGATCGAGAAGGCCGTGGCCGCGACCCTGGAACTGGTGGCGGGGCGGTGACCGCCCGTTCCCTGGCCGGCCAGGTCGTCTGCATCACCGGCGCCAGCCGGGGCCTCGGCGCGGCCCTGGCCCGCGGTTTCGCCGCCGAGGGCTGCCGCCTGGTGCTCGCCGCCCGCGGCGAGGTCGAGCTGGAGACGCTGGCGGCCGAGCTGCGAGACCTGCACGGTGTCGACGTGATCGCGGCCCCGACCGACGTGCGCCAGGCCACCCGGGTCCAGGCGCTGGTGGACCTCGCGGTCACCTCGATGGGCCAGCTCGACGTCATGATCAACAACGCCGGCCTCGCGGTCTACGGCCCGGTGGAGTCGATCACCGAACCCGATTTCGAGCGCATGTGGCGCACCAACGTCAACGGCGTGATCTTCGGCAGCCAGGCGGCGCTGGCGGCGATGAAGCCGCGCCGGCGGGGGTTGATCGTCAACATCTCCAGCATCGCCGGCAAGCTCCACCTTCCGGGAGAGAGCGCCTACAACGCCACCAAGTGGGCGGTCAACGGGTTCACCGGCACGCTGCGCCTGGAAGCCGCGCGCCACGGGATCCGCGTCACCTGCGTCTGTCCCGGCGGCATCGACACCCCCTTCTGGGAGGGGATGGACTTCCATCCATTTCCCACCGACCGCATCCGACCGGACCGCGACTTCATGAAGCCGGAGGAGGTCGCCGAGACGATCATCCACATCGCCGCCGCCGGGGACCGCTACCTCGTCCCCGAGGTCGTGATGCAGCCGCTCATCTGACCGGGCCGGCGCCTCGTCACTGCGCCGGCCGCCCCACGGCCATGAGCCGCATCCTCCACCCCGGCTTGACCGCGCTGAGCAGCAGCGGATCCTCGAGGTCGTCGGCGATCACGTAGGTGGCCCCGGTGTCGGCCACCCGGGCCGCCCGGGCCGGCACCACCCACAGCACGTCGTCGGCCTGCAGGGTGACCGACAGCTCCCCGACGACCTCCAGCAGGCCCGTCCCCGGCGCGTCGCGATCCTGCCAGGCCGCCGCGCCCAGGGTCGCCAGGGTGCGGGCCGCCTGGCGGGGGATGAAGAAGCTCGTGGCGTCGGCCTCGACATCGCCTTCCACCGGGCGATCGCTGTGGGCCGGTCCGGACTCGGCGACGTCCGCCGGGACGTGGATCCGTCCCCGCCGGGTGCGGATGGAGGTGTCGTCCACCTGGGCGTCGGGGTCGACATCGGCCTGCCAGGCGAGCCGCCGCTCTCCGGGCGGCGCCTCCTCGATGGTCACCATCAGCCCCATGGGGACCAGCCGGGTGATGGGCTTGTCGTCGAAGCTCAGGCCGTAGAACAGCCGGGTGCCGGGGGCCAGCCAGTCCCGCGGGGGAGCCTGGGGCTGGGGAGCCGTGCGGGCGACCACGACGATCTCTTCGGTCGCGCCGTCGGCCCAGGCGCGGTGGATGCTGATCAGCAGGCGATCCTCGAGGCGCAGGAAGCTGCCGCTGTCCGAGAAGCGGTCGCCCATCGGCTGCCCGAAGACCACCGGGTCCTCCTGCTCGACCACGATCTCCAGGGGCTCGGCCAGGGCGAAGTCCTCCAGCAGCAGGTGCAGGGGCTGCTCGGACTTCACCTCCAGGCGGGCCGGGCCGGCGTAGCTGCGCAGGTCGCCCCGGATCTCGAGGTGGGCGGCCATGGTCGGCGCCTCCGCGAGGCCGAGGTCGAGCGAGTCGAGCGACCCCATCGGCCCGGCCGCCGGTCGCGCACACCCGGCCAGCAGGCCTGCGGCGAGACCGAGGAATCCGGCGATGGCGGGGGAGGCCGGCACAGCGGCCGCAGGCCTAGCGCAGCCCTCCGTCCCCGGCCAGTCCCCGCGAGGCGGGCGTCCGGCCCCCCGCGGCGGCCGCCGTTCGCCCCCGGCCGGGTGGTCGAGCGCCAGACGGTGACTACCTGGGGGGCATCCATGCGAGGAGCCTGCATGCCACGCCTGTACACATCGCCCCTGGCTCTCGGCATGCTGCTGCTTGCCTGCAGCGCCGAGGCCGAGCCCCCCCCGACCTCCCAGGCGCCGGCGACGTCCGCGACGTCCACGGATCCGCCTCCGGTGGCCCCCGGCCCGGCGGTCCAGGTCGGCGAGGTCGCCCCCGACTTCGTACTGCCGGACACGACCGGGGCCCTGCACCGACTCTCCGAGCACCGCGGCCGGACCGTGGTCCTGGAGTGGTTCAACCCCGGCTGCCCGTTCGTGAAGTACGCCTATGGCGAGGGCCTGCTCCCCGACCTCCGTCGCCGGTGGATCGACGCCGGCGTGGACTGGTTGACCATCAACTCCTCGGCGCCCGATCGACAGGGCCACGGCGCCGAGGTCAACGACCGGGCCCGCCAACGCTGGCAGATGGATCTCCCGGTCCTGCTGGACGAGACCGGCGCCGTCGGCCGGCGCTTCGGCGTGACCACCACCCCCCAGTTCGTGGTCATCGACCCCGACGGCATCGTCCGCCATGTCGGGGCGCTCGACAACGCACCGCTGGGCCTGGTCGACGACGGCGGCCGCGTGGACTACATCGACCGGGCGCTGCAGCAGCTCGCCCGCGGCGAACCGGTCGACCCCGACCGCACGAAGCCCTACGGCTGTTCCGTGAAGTACGCCGGCTGAACGAGGAGGCCCGCCCGACCCGGGTCCTCGCCCCCCGGTGCCGGTGGCCGCCCTCCCGGAGCCCCGTGGGGTCGATCGGGTGGGGTGGATCGAATCGCGAAACGAACGGGCCGCGACACGAAAGCGTCACGGCGGCCGGTTTGCGACATCTCGCCGCCACGATTACCCGCGCGCCCTCTCCCACGGCCTGCCTCCGGCGGCCCGGCCAACCCCTCGCTGTCCCTGGAGGACAAGGTGTCCACCCCTCCCCTCGACAAGCTCCGCAACATCGGCATCAGTGCCCACATCGACTCGGGCAAGACCACGCTGACCGAGCGCATCCTCTACTACACGGGCCGGATCCACGCGATCCACGACGTCCGCGGCAAGGACGGCGTGGGCGCCAAGATGGACTCCATGGAACTGGAGAAGGAGCGCGGGATCACCATCCAGTCGGCGGCGACCCACTGCACCTGGAAGGACCTCCACATCAACATCATCGACACCCCCGGGCACGTCGACTTCACCATCGAGGTGGAGCGCGCCCTGCGGGTGCTCGACGGCGCGGTGCTCGTCCTCTGCTCGGTGGCCGGCGTGCAGAGCCAGTCGATCACCGTCGATCGCCAGATGCGGCGCTACAACGTCCCGCGGATCGCCTTCGTCAACAAGTGCGACCGCCAGGGCGCCAACCCGGTGCGGGTCCGCAACCAGCTCCGCGAGAAGCTCGGCCTCAACGCCGTGCTGATGCAGATCCCCATCGGGCTGGAGGAGAAGCACCAGGGCGTCGTCGACCTGATCCGGATGAAGGCCATCTACTTCGACGGCGACAACGGCGAGTTCGTCCGAGAGGAGGAGATCCCCGCCGACCTCCTGGAGGAGGCCGAGGAATTCCGCGAACAGATGCTCGACGACGTCAGCATGTTCAGCGACGAGCTGACCGAGGCCATCCTCGAGGAGCGGGTGACCGAGGACCTGATCCACGAGGCCGTCCGCTCGGCCACCCTCAGCCTGCAGCTCACCCCCGTGCTGCTCGGTTCGGCCTACAAGAACAAGGGCGTCCAGCCGCTGCTCGACGCCATCGGCCGCTGGCTGCCGGCCCCCACCGACGTCGACAACGAGGCCATCGACCTGTCGAAGTCCGACGAGACCCAGGAGTCCCGGTTCATCCTGCCCTGCGATCCCGACGGTCCGCTGGCCGCGCTGGCCTTCAAGCTCGAGGACGGACGCTACGGCCAGCTCACCTACCTGCGGCTGTACAGCGGGCGGATCAACAAGGGCGACTTCATCTACAACAGCCGGTCCCGCGACAAGGTGAAGGTCGGCCGCCTGGTCCGGATGCACGCCGACGAGATGGAGGACATCGAGACCGCCAGCGCCGGCGACATCGTCGCCCTGTTCGGCGTCGACTGCTACACCGGCGACACCTTCACCGGTCCCGAGACCAACATCGCGATGAGCAGCATCCACGTCCCGGCGGCGGTGATCAGCCTGACGATCACCCCCAAGGACAGCAAGTCGCAGAACAACATGAGCAAGGCCCTGCGGCGGTTCACCAAGGAGGACCCGACCTTCCGGGTCAGCGCCGACCCCGAGACGGGGGAGACCGTCATCGCCGGGATGGGCGAGCTGCACCTCGATGTCTACATCGAGCGCATGAAGCGGGAGTACAACGCCATCGTCGAGACCTCCCCGCCGCGGGTGTCGTACCGCGAGACCATCACCCGGCGGGCCGAGTTCAACTACACCCACAAGAAGCAGACCGGTGGCTCGGGCCAGTACGGCAAGATCATCGGCTACATCGAGCCGCTCGAGGAGGGCGAGTACGAGTTCATCGACGAGGTCAAGGGCGGCAACGTCCCCCGCGAGTTCATCCCGTCGGTGGACAAGGGCTTCCGGTCGATGCTCGAGAAGGGCCGCCTCATCGGCGCGCCGGTCACCGGCGTCCGCGTCTGCCTGCAGGACGGCGCCGCCCACAGCGTCGACTCCAGCGACAACGCCTTCCAGGAAGCCGCCCGCGGCGCCTGGCGCGAGACCTACGCCAAGGCCAACCCGGTGATCCTCGAGCCGATCATGAAGGTGAGCGTCGAGGGGCCGGCCGAGTTCCACGGCGGCATCATCGCCACCCTCAACCAGCGCCGCGGCATGGTCCTGGGAGCCAGCGAGCAGGACGGCTTCTGCCAGGTGGAGGCCGAGGTGCCGCTCTCCGAGATGTTCGGCTACGCCACCACGCTGCGCTCCAGCACCCAGGGCAAGGCCGAGTTCACCATGGAGTTCAGCTGCTACAAGGAGGCGCCCAAGAGCGTCCAGGAAGAGCTGATCAAGAAGGCCCAGGAAGACAAGAAGGCCAGCTAGCCCGCCGTCTCCGGACCGCGAGCGCCCCCGGCGCCCGCCAACCGGAGGTGGCGGCTCCTCCCCTCCCCCGTTTCGCTTCCCCTCCCAACCTCCCCGGGATCCCATG
>RFKJ01000001.1 GCA_003694325.1 Deltaproteobacteria bacterium | reverse complement strand
GGTCGGTGTTGATCGGGCGGTCGGGGTGGACCTCCACGAGGTTGGGCTTGAGGACGACGCGGGCCCCCCGGGCGGCCGCCTGCACGGCCGGAAAGGCGGCGATCCCCTCCCGGATCCGGCGGACGAGGTCATCGTCGTAGGAGGGGCAGCGCATCGCGAGGACCCGGGCCCGAGGCTGGCGCAGCACCGTCCAGCCCTGGAAGCCCACGGTGGCGGCGCCCAGGGCCCCGGTGGCCCCGAGGATGAGCGTGCGGCGGGTCGGCGACAGCCGGCGGGCGGCGATGGCCTCGTCGGGGCGCTCAGGCTGGTCGGAAGGCATTGGTTCCCTCCACCTGCAGCCGCAGCGCGGCGCAGGCCATGGCGGTGAGATCGACCCGGCCGCGGGCTCCCCGGGGGGTCACCCGGGGGGCGAGCAGCTCGAGGAACGGCATGGGATCGCGACCGTGGGCTTCGCTGGCCAGCGCGGCCAGGGACAGGTTGAGGGTGCTCGGGCGCTGCAGGCAGCCGGCGAGCACGGAGAACCCGCGGTCGACGGCCGGGTCGGGCGACAGGGCCAGCAGGGCCCAGCCGGTGGCGTCCAGGTGGCTGTCGAGGTCGGCACCGTAGACGTTGGGGTTGCCGTAGTTCCACCCGCCGTCGCGGCACTGGCGGTCCAGCAACAGGCGCTGTCCCTGGGCGAGGCGCTCGGGATCGCGGCCCGTCCGGCGGAGGCTGAGCATGGCGAAGGCCGTGGGTTCGACCCAGGCCGCCGTGCCGTGGACCCAGGACCACCCCGGCAGGGTCGAGTCGAACCCGTGCTGCGGAGGCACGGGCACGCTGGCGAGGTCGTCGAGGCGCTGGAGGGCCGCGGCGCTGACGTCGGGGGCGCGCTCCCAGGCCAGCGCCGGCAGCAACAGGGCCGCCCAGCCGAGATCGTGGCTGCCCAGCCATTCCCGGTCGACCCACTCGGCCCCCGGGCCCGCCGCGGCACAGAGCACGGTGGGTTCGGGCCGGGCGGGGCCGCCCTCGACGTAGGGCCAGCCGCCCCCCGCGGCCCGGGTGGCCGCCAGGAAGGACCGACCCCGGGTGAGGGCGTCGGCCAGCTCCGGCCGGGTGACGACATCGTCGCCGGCGGTTGCGTCCGGGGACTCGCCCCCCGGGGAGGGAGGCGGAGGGGTCACAACCGCCCCCCGCCGGCTGCCCGGACCAGCTCGGGGTAGCGGGCGTCGGCGTTACGCACGAGCTGGTCGAGGGCTGCGTCGAAGGTGGCGAACCCCAGCCCGTCGTCCAGCTTCAGCTCGACGGAGAGGCTGATGTCGCCCGACCGGGGGTTGAGCTGGAACTTGCCGAGCAGCAGGTCGTAGTTGAGGGCGGCGAGCTGGGTGAGCAGCAGCACCATCGCCCGGCTGCTCGTCGCGTCCTCCAACCGCAGGTAGTCGGTGGCCGCCAGGAACAGGACCCCCTGGGCGGGGAACAACTGGGCGGTCAGGCGGAAGTCGGTGTTCTGCCCCTCGATGGCCGAGTAGAGGACACCCTGATCGGAACGCTCCACCGGCCCGTAGCCGGCCCGCTCCAGCCACGCCTGGATGACGTCGAGGGTGACCGTCGGGGCGTAGTCCTGGCGACCGCCGCCCTGCTGGCATTCCCCCAGCTCGTCGAGGGCCACCTGGAGCTGCTGGTTGAGCAGGTCGTTCTCGACCCGGACCAGCCGGTTGCCGCCGCAGCCGGCCAGGGCCAGGGCCAGGGCCACCGCGCCGAGGTGGACCGAGCGCGGCCGAGTCTGCACGGGGGCGCGGAGACGGCGGGGGGACCTGTCGGCGACGAGCTGTGTCGGCATGGAGGGCTACTCGGTGTCGAGGCTGATCCGCACCAGGTCCAGCTCGCCGGCGAAATCGAGGAATCCCATGAAGCTGTCGGCCCACTCGGCATGCAGCTCACCATCGCCGAGGGTGCCGGTGGCGCTGAACTGGCTCTCGAACCACGTCAGGTCGAGGATTGCTTCGCCGTCGAGCTGCGCGTCCTCGATCACGAAGTCGAAGCTGTAGTCGCTGGAGAGATCGTAGCCGAGCAGGCTGGTGGTGCACGAGCTGTCGCCGACGGCGGTCTCGCCCCAGGCGTCGACGATGAGGGTCGCCGCCCCGATGCAGGTGGCCGTGTAGGGCACGCCCTTGTACTCGATGCTGAAGTCGACCATCAGGTCGCCGACGTAGGTGCCGGCGTCCTGGTGCTGGACCCGGACGTCCCCGACCGTCCATCCCAACCGGTCGCCGTTGGGGAGATCGGCGACCGCCGAGATGTCGTGGACGCCCACCGGCAGTTCGTCCACGAAGTCGGTGCCGGTGGCCGACCAGGAGCTGTCCACGGACGTCGACCAGGTGACAAGGTCGTCCGCCGGCAGCTCGCTGCCGTCGGCGGCGTAGAGGTGGGCGATGAACGGCACCCCCTCGTCGAGGGGATAGAAGTCGCCCGACCCGGGGGAGACGATTTCGAGGGTGGCGCCGTCGTATTCGCTGAAGTCCTCAGCACCCGTGTCGGCCCCGCCACCGTCCCCGTCGGCCTCGACGCCGCCGTCGCCGATGTCGTCCACGCCGCCGGTGTCATCGGTCTGCAGGTCGGCGACGATGTGCGGCTCGCAGGCGAGCAGGAGCAGGGCGAGGGCGGTCATCGTGGTTCTCCGGGGGCCGGGGGGCGCCACCAGCGAGGATGGCACGCGGTCGATGCGGTCGCAAGGACGTCGCCGTGGCCGTCGCGGGTTGCCTCCACCGACCCGCCAGTTACGCCGCGCCCTCGGGAGTCGCAGAGGGCGGCGACCCCGT
>RFKJ01000722.1 GCA_003694325.1 Deltaproteobacteria bacterium | reverse complement strand
TCACGTCCAGGTCGATGCGAAGCAGCGGCACGCCCATGTCGTAGTGCCACACGAGTTGCGGGGCGACGCCCAGGTTCAGCCCACCCCCCCGGGCGGTGCGCCGGGCCCACCGCAACCCCGGCGCCCAGTTCGGGATCAGCAACGCCGGACCCACCTCCGCCGTCGTGTTCCACCGACAGCCGAGGCCCGGGGAGCAGTCCTGGTCGCGGGTGCCGGTGGCCATCAGCTCGCCGGTCAGCGACAGCCCGAGCCGATCAGCGGGCGACAGCCGGAGGGCGGCGGTCAGCTCCAGCTCGGCATAGCCGGCCAGCGGGGTGGTCCCGGCGTACCGCGGCACCCGGGACAACAGGCTGCCGTCGAAGCGGGCCTGCCAGGGCCCCGCAGCCCCGGCCGTGGTCTCCAGCGCCACTCCCGCGGCGGGCGTGTCGGCGAACCAGCCCCCGGCGACCCCCAGGCTGGTCTCGAGCGGGTCGGCCCGGGCGGGGCGTGCGCTGGACAGGGCGATGGCGAGGACGGCGAGTGTGTGCATGAAGCCTCCCGGGTCGGTTCCAAACCCGGTTTCGCAAGCGCCGTGCCAGGTCGCGGAGATCGCCACCACCGCGGCGGCCGGCCGCCCGGCGGGGCACCGTCCCCCCCGACCGCGACATCGGTGTCACGGCGGCGGCAGGGGACCGGGCGCGGGCTGCTCCTCCACCCACCGCTCCCAGTCGGCCTCCAGCTCCTCCATGTCGACCCCCAATACCGGCTGCACGAGCGGACGCAGGTCCGCGCTGCCCCGGCTGCGGATCGCCTCCAGCAACGCCGGCCAGTGCCCGGCGTAGCGTTCGTGCCGGCGCAGCATCTCGAGGACCGTCACCGCCTGCCAGTAGCTTCCCCGGGGCACGCGGCCGCCATCGAGCACCCGGGCCAGCGGCGCCCGCTTCCAGCCGCGCATCTCCTCGGTCAGACCCTCCTGCGGGTGGAGGTGGAGCTGCACCCGCACCGCCACCGCCTCGTCGAGCCAGCCGATGTCGTCCGGCATCCAGCAGCGGCGATCGAGCAGCGCATGGGCCAGCTCGTGGGCGATGACCGGCCGGGCCTCGGCAAGCTCGGGGTCCCAGCCGACGGCGGCGATGCCCTGGAGCGTCAACCCCCCACCGTTGGCCGGCTGGAGGTTGCCGCCCATGGCCATCGTCACCCGGTCCATGGCGTCGAACCAACCGTCCCGATCCGCGGTAAGGATGAAGATGGCCGGTCCACACGGCGGGGGCACCCCCGGCAGCAGCCGGTCCAGGACGCCCGACACCTCGTCGGCCAGCGCCTGGAGGGCCTCGACGTCGGCGTCGGCGACGTCGGTGACCACCCCCAGGACCGGCCCCGGGGTCCGGCGGACGGGGCGGGGCCCGAAGGCCGCCAGGGCCACCTGGTCGACCGAGGTCCAGGCCGCGCCGGGCCGATCGCCCCCGACCAGACGCGGCGCGCCCACCGCCAACAGGGCGCCGTTGCGGGCGAACAGCTCGATGCCCGAGACGTGGGACCAGTCCGACACCGGTCCCTCGGTGCCCGCCCGGGTCAGGCCGAGGGGGATCTCGACCCGTCCCGGCGTGGTCCAGGCCACCTCGACGGGACGCCAGTGCATCGCCCCCGTCGCGCTCAGGATCCGCAGCTCCAACTGGGACGGGGGGCTGCCCGCCGGGGCCAGGGACCGCACGGGCAGCACCAGCGTCTCGACGTCGAGGAGGTCGGCGGGCGGGCCCGGCGACAGGACCGCGCGCTGCCCGGGGGCCAGGCGCAGCTCGGTGCTGCCGTCATCGTGCACGACGAGGTCGTCGGCGCTCAGCCAGACCGCCTCCGGCCGGGCGGCCCGCCGGCGCTTCCCCCGCGCCAGGGCCGGGTCCGCCGGCAGCAGCAGGGAGAGCACCACGGCGACCCCCACCCACCCCGTGACCACCGACAGCCGGGATCCTGACATCGACGACACCTCCACCTCGCACCGGCCGGCCTCGAGGTCCTACCCGGACGCTGCCGCCCGCGTCGACCTCGAATCCTCGGTGCAGGATGCCTCAGCGCGGGATCCCCCGGCAGCTCAGGGCCAGCACCACCGCCCGGCCGTCGGCGGCCGGCGGCGACAGCTCGAACCGCCATCGCCACCGCCACCGGGGCGGCAGGCTGTCCAGCGACAGCGCCGGCGGCGCCTTCAGCAGCACCGCGGGTGCCCGGGCCACCAGGTCCGGCGGCAGGGGCACCAGCCCGTCGAAGCGGACGGGCCTCCGCCCGCTCCCCGCCCCACCCCAGGGGGGATCGAGGAGCAGGCCGGCGTCGGGGAAACGGTCCAGGAGGCCGGGCAGCACGACGGCGGCGTCGCCCTCGACGATCTCCAGCCCGACCCCCAGGGCGGATGCGTTCCGGCGGGCCAGGGCAGCGCGGCCCGGATCCCGCTCGATGGCCACGACCCGGTGGCCGGCCAGCGCCGCGGCGATGGCGTTGCCCCCGCAGCCGCAGAAGGCATCGATCAGCGACGCCCGCCCCAGCCAGGCCGCCTGGCGGGTGGCGAGGGCGCGATCGGTCAGCGACCGCCGCCCCTCGGCGTCGAGGTGCGGCAACCAGGCGCGGGTTCCGCGCGGCGACCGGTTTCGCAGGGCGCGGGGTACCGGCGGCAGCGACGCACCCGCCGGCAGCGCGACCTCGACCCGCAGGGTGGAGCCGCCAAGGCACAGCCCGTCGAGCGCCGCGACGAGCGCCGCGGCCCGCCCCGGCGCCAGCGGCCGGTCGAGCGACTCCCCGACGATCGCGGCCCGCTGGGCCCCGGTGAGCCCCTCCGGCCAGCCCGAGACCTGGACCGCCACCGGTGCGTCCACCACCCGCGGCGCCAGCCCGCCGAGCGCCTCGTCGACGAACCGGGCGAGGCGGTGGCGGTCGGCGTACTCCAGCTCGCCGTGCACCAGGTCCCGCAGGGCGGTCTTGATCTCCGTCAGCATCTCCGTCAGCGTGGCCGGGTCGACCTCCGGGTCCCGGTCGAGCACCCGCTCCAGGGCCGCCCGATCTCCGATCCGCAGCGCCACCCCGTCCTGGCGACGCGCCGCCCGCGCCGCACGGAGCCACGCCCGCCACGCCTGCTTCATGGACACGGGCGGGGGGGCCGCGGCGAGGCGCTGGCGCAGGGTGGGCATGGACGGCCGCTATCGTGTCCTCCCGGGGGCGCGCGGGCAATGCCCCGGGCCTGCCCGCCGTACCTCGGGCCGGGAACCCCGCCCCACCGGCGACGTCCAAGCCGTCACAGGAGCGACCATGCCGAACACCGCCCGGACCGCCGACGCCGGCGCGAGGCCCGTCCACCCCGACCCCGTCCATCGCCCGGAGGTCGTCGCTCGCCTGCGCCTGTGCCGGCCCGACGAGCTGGCCGCCGTCCTGCAGGCCGCCAGCCTCGCCCCCACCGACCCCCACGACCCGGCCGCCCTCGCCGAGCAGATCGTCGCCGCCCTCTGGTCCCGGGCCCACAC
>RFKJ01000721.1 GCA_003694325.1 Deltaproteobacteria bacterium | reverse complement strand
GTCCCCCGGTGCGCCGGTGGCCGAGGCGAGCCGGTGGGGGTGGCGGGAGGAGTGGGGGGAGCGCCGAGGGGCAGCTTGACGGCTGCCCGCGAAGGCCGGTACCTTGCCGGGGTTGACGGCGCCGCACCGACGGGTGACGGTGCCGGTCCTGTGTTCCGCGGTCGGCCGGGTGTCGTGCCGCCACTGGAGGCTCCTCCATGCCCATCCTTCCCTCCTCCTCGGTGCGGGCCCTGGCGTCCATCGCCCTAGGCCTGGCGCTGGCCGGCCCGGCGCTGGTGTCGACGGATGCCCGGGCGTCGACGGTCGCGCCGCTCACCGAAGACCAGCTCATCGATGCCGCCGAGATCATCGTCCGAGGGCGGGTCGTCGAGGTCTGGACCGAGCTGGACGACAGCGGCCTGGTGTGGACCCGGGCGATGGTGGAGGTCGACCGGGTGTTCAAGGGCGATGCCGATCCCACCATCGTGGTCAGCGAGGCCGGCGGCCAGTTCGGCGACCGGGTCACCATGGTGGCCGGGGTGGCCCGCTTCGACGTCGGCGAGGACATCATCCTGTTCGCCAGCCACCGCGGCGAGGGGCGCATCCAGCCCATCGGCATGTCCACCGGCAAGTTCCTCATCCGGCAGGACCCCTACACCCGCGACGACATCGTCCAGCGCTTCAACCCCCCGTTGGGCCGGGCCTACGACCACCGCTTCGTCCCGCTGCCGCCGGAGTCGCAGCGGGTGAGCGTCGACGAGTTCGTCGAGCACATCGAGGAGCGGGTGGCGCTGGGTTGGGACGGCCGGCCCATCCCGGGCATCGATCCCGCCGAGCTTCGTCGCCGAAACAAGCTGCAGCCGGGGGTGGAGTGATGATGGTGCTCACCGCCCTGTTGTTGTCCGGGTCGCCGGCCCACGCCTGGAACCTCGCCGGCTGGGCGTGGGACTCCAACGAGTTCCCCGTGCCCTGGTACCTCGCCGACTACGTCACCCCGGAACTCTCCGCCGAGTACGAGGAGGAGGTCACCCGCCTGGGGGCGAGCATCTGGGCCGAGCAGGCGCCCTGCGCCGGCACCTCGGACCTCTACATGGGGATCCGCGAGGGGCACTGGGCCTCGGGGCCCAGCTCCAGCGACCTCGTCAACACCGTGTATTTCGACGACCCGACGGCCCGGAACGACGAATCGGCCCTCGGGGTGACCTACACCTCGTTCGGGGGGGCCTACTTCCCCATCGAGGAGCCGGACGGCGACATCGCCTACATCTTCGAGGCCTACGACTCCGACATCGTGTTCAGCGACTGGGCGCAGTGGGCCACCACCGAGGACATCGCCGCCGGCAACTGCAACAACGAGTATTCCATCGAGGGGGTGGCCACCCACGAGTTCGGCCACTTCTGGGGAATGGCCCACTCCTGCGAGCGGGAGGACGTCGAATCGGGGCGGTGTACCGAGCTGGCCTGGTACGAGGCGACGATGTTCTGGACGGGGGCGGCCTGTGATCTCACCCAGGCCAACCTGGCCGAAGACGACATCCAGGGGATCACGGCCCTGTACGGCCCCTACGCCTCCTTCTCCACCGACAGCGAGACCAGCGGCGGGGTGCCGCTGGAGGTCTGCTTCGACCTCGAGACCAAGACCGGCGACTACGAGGGGCTGGAGGTCGAGTGGAGCTTCGGGGACGGCGCGACCTCGACCGAGTTCGCCCCGTGCCACACCTACGAGACCCAGGGGCAGTTCACGGTGTACGTGACGATCACCGGCACCGACCCCTCCTGTGGTTCCTATTCCTTCGACCAGCGCGAGCCGGCCTTCGTCACGGTGTGCGAGCCGCCCCATCCCGGCGAGGGGTTCAGCGGCACCTTCACCTACGAGTACGTCGAGGGCACCACCTACCAGATGATCAACCAGGCGGACCTGTCGGTCTACGGCTGTATCGACCAGGTGGCCTGGGACGTGTTCAAGGACGGGCAGAAGGTCCAGTCGATCAGCGCCTGGTCGCCCAAGATCGACTTCGGCGAGGAGGGGACCTACGAGGTGGTGCTCAACCTGGGTGGCCCGGGTGGCATCAGCGCCGAATCCCTGACCATCGACGTCGGCACGGACGGCGTCGGGGGGTGCAGCGCGGTCCCGGGGGCGGCGGCCGGGCTGTTCGGCCTGCTGGCCGGGCTCGGAGCCGCGGTCCGCCGACGTCACCAGCCCTGAGCACCGGGTCCATGTGGCTGCTGCCACTCATCGGGCTCGGGGTGGCCCGAGCGGGCGCCCCGGCCGGAGCGGGGGTAGCGCTCGACCGACACCCCGAGCTGCTGCAGTCGCTGGCGGTCGCCCCGCGTCCCCACGCCGGGGAGATCGACGGCCCCGTGGAGGTCGACGGGCCGTGGCTGCTGGTGAGCACGGTGGACGGCGTGCGAACCTGGCAGGCGGCGTTGCCGGTGCGGCCGCGGACCCTCTTCTTCCACCGCCCCCCGTCGGGCATGGAGCTGTGGCAGCGCGAGCCGGGAGGCGACTGGTCGGACGCCCGCAAGCTCCGGCACCGTCGGGGCCTCGACGACGCCCAGCGCGCGGGCACCTGGGAGTTCACCACCCGGACGCTGCGGGTCCGTCGACCCGCCGAGGCCGGCCCGCCGGCCGCCGGGGAATACGCCGTGGTCTACGAGACGGCGACCGACCGGGAGCGCGGCTTCCAGCGCGAGCTGTTCGACGGCGACGACGTGGACTTCGTGTTCCGCTCGGCCCAGCTCGACGACACCACCCGCCACGGGCTGTTCCTGCCGGCGCCGGCGGACGCCCGGTTCCGCCTGGCGGTGCCGCCGGGGGCGGTGCTGGACGTGGACGCCGGGGTGCTCCCCCCCGAGGCGGCCGAGCCCGGGGTCCGGAGCGACGGGGCGATCCTCCGGGTCCTCGTCGATGGCGAGGAGGTGGACGCCGAACCCCTCGCGGTGGACCGCTTCCGGCGCCTGCGGGTCGATCTCTCGGCGGCGGGTGGCCGCGAGGTCGAGCTGGGGCTGGTGATCGACCCGGGAGCCGACGCTGCCCTCGACTACGCCTTCCTGGGGACGCCGACGGTCCACGTCCCGGTGGATGACCCGCCGCGGGTGGTGGTGTTGTTCGTCGACACCCTGCGCCGGGACGCGCTGTCGCTGTACGGCGCCGAACGCCCGACCTCGCCGGGCCTGGATGCCTGGGCCGCCGACGCCGCGGTGTTCGACGATGCCCGCTCGGTGGCCCCGTGGACCCTGCCGAGCAGCCGGGCGATGTTCCTGGGCACCCAGCCGGAACGGTGGGGCCAGGTCGACACGCTGCAGGAACGAGCCGCCGCCGCCGGGTGGTCCACCGCCTTCCTGTCGGGCAACGTCTACCTCTCCAGCAACTTCGAGATGGATCGGGGGTGGGGCACGCACCGGTGCATCAATTGGCCGACCGCCGATGTCCAGGTGGACCGGGCGCTGGCGTGGCTGTCGGACCACGCGGATCGACCGGCCCTGCTGGTGCTCCACCTCATGGACATGCACCTGCCCTACACCGAGCCCCGCGCCTATCGGCGGCTGTTCGCCGGCCCACGGCCGGACCGGTTCCGGTCCGACGAGTTCCTGCTCGCCGACGTGCGCAAGGCGGTGGCGGCCGGCGGCGACCCCGTGCGGCGCTACGTCCGGGACCGCTACGACAACAACCTGCGGTTCGTCGACGACCAGCTCCAGCGGGTGCTGGCGGTGCTCGACGACGACGACACGGTGGTGCTGCTGTCCGACCACGGCGAGGAATTCTGGGACCACGGGGGCTTCGAGCACGGCCACACCCTCTACGAGGAGCTGCTGGACGTGCCCCTGGTCATCCGGAGCCCGGGCATCGCCGCGGGCCGGTACGACGCCCCGGTCAGCCTGATGGACGTCGCCCCGACCCTCGCCCGGATCATGGACCTGCCCGACGAGGGCTTCACCGGCCATGCCCTGCAGGGGGCCATCGACGGATCGGACCCGGCGCTGTCGGCCGAGCGCCCCATCGCCTTCGGGCGGCCGCTGTACGGCCTGCGTCGGTGGGGCGTGGTCGCGGGCGACTGGAAGTACACCTCGGTCGAGGGCAACGAGTACCTGCACAACCTCGCCGAGGATCCGGGGGAGAGCATCGACCTGGCCGGCGAGGACCGCCAGCGGGTCCGCCAGCTCGTCGATGCGCTGGGTCGGGGGTTGGAGCGCCCGGCGGTGCTGGCCCTGCGGCTGAAGCCGTCGACCAGCAGCGGCCAGGGAGACCTGCGGGTCATCGTCGAGGCGCCGGGCGGGATCACCGACGCCTGGGCGGCCGAGGATCCCCTCCATGGCGCCACCATCGACGTCGAGCGGCTCGATGGGGATCGCTTCGCCATCACCTGGAAGGGCCCGGTGCGGCTGGCGCGCGAGGCCTACGTGCTGCCCGTGGCGCCGCTGGACGACGTCCTCCCCGGCCTGCAGGTGACGGTGGAGGCCGGGCGCCGGCACGCCGCCCTCGCACCGACGTGGGGAGCGGGACCGCCGCCGCCCTACCGGGGCGAATCCGTGGTGCTGTTCCAGGGCACCGTCGCCGGTCGCAGCGTGGGGATCGACCGGGCCGTGGTGCCGGTGCCGTTCGAGGACGCAATCGCGCTCACCGGCGTCGACGAGGAGCTGCAGGGCGACCTCGAAGCGCTCGGCTACGTCGAGCGCTGACGGGGGTCGGATGGGGGGGCGCCGTCCCTCGACCATCGGGGCGAGGCCGAAGAAGGCATTGTCCGGGGCGGAGTGGCTGGGCGTGGGGCGTGTCAGGCCCCGCGAGTCCAAGGCCTCCGTGCAGGAGGAAGCCGGCAGCATCGGCGGGGGCAATCTGCAGGAGCATGCAGCACCTGCTTCGGATGGCCTGCGGCGCACGTGATAGGCCCTTCGTCCCTTCCTGCAACCATTCTCGTGGAGCCGGCCATGCGTGCGCCCTGGGGTTCCGTTGACGACGTGGCGCGTTGCCTCGGCGTGTCTCGGGACACCGTGTGCCGCTGGACCGAGGCCCGCGGGATGCCTCCCCACAAGGTCGGGGGGCTCTGGAAGTTCAAGCTCGGCGCGGTGGGCGATTGGATGCGGGATGGTGGGGCGTGCAGCGACGACGCCGATCGCACGGGGGAGTCATGAGCCTCGCCAATCCATCCATCGACTTCGACCGGCTGCTCCGGCTGCGCCTCGTCGTCGCTCGCTTCGGCGAGATGGATGGTGCGCGGTGGTGGAACACCAAGGGACTGCTCGGCCGCAACGGTGCGTTGCTCATGAGCCGTGGGTTCACCAAGACCCACCACTTCGCCCAGGCCCGGGTCGTCTTCGCCGTCGCCACGGCGCGATGCAAGGAGGTCTTCGACCCGCCCCAAAGCATGACCTTGTGGAAGCTACCAGCCGCGGTGGAGGACCAGTTCGACGCCTGCTGGCATCACTGGCTCTCCGAGCGCGAACGCTGGCAGCCCTTCTTCGACGACCTGCAGGATCTCCCCTCGAACGACCTGCTGGAGACGCTGCGGATCATGGACCTGGTCGACGACGCCCAGGCCCAGGCCGTCGCCGGGCTGCGGCGCTCCGCGGAGGGTCGCGCGGTGCCTCTTTCGGGCGCGTTCACCCCCGACGACCAGGTCCTGACCCTGCTCGCCGCGGCGTTCACCAGGGGCGAACGCGGCCGCCCGGCCATTCCCTATGCCAGGTTGGACGGCTGATGGCGGGGCTTCGCACATCGTCTGGGAGCCTGGTTCGCGGTCTCCGCGTGGAGGAGTCCTATGCCGTCTTCCAGGCCTGGGACTTCGACAAGAACCCGGAGGAGAACTTCGAGACGATCCTGCAGAACGACGTGATGGGGAATGCGAGCGGCTACAGCCAGAAAGCCTTCCTGTCCGCGATCAAGCGGCGTTTCGACTTTACCGGTGCTGACCGGGCATTGGTCGAGATGGCCAAGCGTGGGGTCTCCTTCGACATCTTCCGCCCGGTACTGTTGTGGCACACCGCGCGTCGGGAGGTGGTCCTCCACCTCTTCCTGACGGACTGGCTCTACCAGCGGTTCTCAGACGGGATCCTGTACCTTCGCGCCGAAGACGTTCGCCCCTTCACGGCCAGCCTCGCCTCCCGAGGAGTCATCCCGAAGAGGTGGTCCCAGGCTTCTGAACACCGCGTCGCCAGTGCGTTGCTCACGATGGCCAAGGAGGCTGGTCTCGTGAAGGGCCACATCCGGCGCGAGTTCACCCCCTACCACCTCCCCGACGACGCGTTCCTCTACCTCCTGCACGCCATGAGCGAGGTCCAGCCCAACGCCCACGCCGTGGTCCATTCGCCCGACTGGCGCATGTACTTGATGGACGTGAGCGACGTGGAGCGCGAGCTCTTTCGCCTCCACCAGTACCGCCGGGTCCACTACGAGGTCGCCGGCACCCTGGCCCAGCTCTCGCTGCCCTGTGCCACTGCCGCCGCCTTCGTCGAGGAGATGGCCCTATGAGTGATTGGAAGCGCCGCCTGACGCAGGACCTGGAGCCTGTGTTGATGGCCGACGATCCCCGGCCGCAGATCAGCGCCTACCACGACATGCCCTACGCCATCTTCCGGTACCTGCCCGAGCACGAGTTCGCGGTGCGGCAGGAGGTCGCCTTGCTGCGCACCCGGCTCGAGCAGGCGGGCAAGCGCGTCACCGTCATCTCCCTGGCGCGGTGCCTTCAAGAGGCCTTTGCTCGCGAGGGCCTGTCCATGAAGCGCATCATGCAGGCCGAGAAGCGAACGGGTACCGACAGGATGGTGGCCACGGTGCATGGTATCCTGAGCCATCGCCAGCCCCTGGACGACCTGGTCGCCGAGCACATGCCGGCCGAGGCTGACCCCCGGCGTGACGTGGTGTTCATCACCCGTGCTGGCGCGCTCTTCCCGTTCTACCGGACCTCGTCGCTGCTGGAGCAGCTCAAGGGCAAGGTCCACGTCCCCAGCGTGCTGTTCTACCCGGGCGAACTCGACGGCGCCGCGGGGCTGCGGTTCATGGGCGTGCTGGACGCCGAGCACAACTATCGACCGAAGATCTTCTGAGGGGGCGGAATCATGGCGAACACACCGATCAAGCACCTCTTCGCGCGTGACATCCACCGCCGCATCGAAGAAGTCATCAAGGTCGACCAGACCGACGAGCAGATCATCCACGACGAGCTGGCCGAGTACGTGGTCACCGACGCGATCCGCCGTCACTATACCGAGATCCTGGAACGCTACAGCGAGACCCCCAACAAGCCCCACGAAGGCATCGGGGTGTGGGTGTCGGGCTTCTTCGGCTCCGGCAAGTCCAGCTTCGCGAAGATGCTCGGCCTGGCGCTGGAGAATCGAAGCATCCTGGGCGACCCGGCTTCCAAGCTGTTCGCCTCCCGCGCGGCGGACAACAAGATCGCCGCCCTGCTGGCCGGCATCGCCGAGCGCATCCCCACCGACGCGGTGATCTTCGATGTCTCCACCGACCGCGGCATCCGCAGCGGGAACCAGACCCTCACCGAGATCACCTACCGGCTCTTCCTCAAGCACCTGGGCTACGCCGAGGATCTCGACCTGGCCGAGTTGGAGATCACGCTGGAGCAGAAGGGCGAGCTCGACGCCTTCAAGGCCGCCTACGCCGAGGAGTTCGACCAGGCCTGGGACGAGAACAAGGACCTCATCTCGTTCTCGCTGGGCGAGGCGAGCGTGGTCATGCACCGGCTCCACCCCGAGCGCTACGCGACGGAGGATAGCTGGCTCCAGGCTGCCCAGAACCGCGCGGACATCACCCCCGGCAAGCTGGCCGAGAGAGCCTCCCGGCTCATGGCGCGGCGTCGCCCGGGTCGGAGCCTGGTCTTCGTCATCGACGAGGTGGGCCAGTTCGTCGCCCGCGACGTGCAGAAGATGCTCGACCTGCAGGCCGTGGTGCAGAACCTCGGTCGCATCGGCCGCGGCAGGATCTGGCTCGTCGTCACCTCGCAAGAAAAGCTCACCGAACTGGTGGGTGGCCTCGACGACCGGCGGGTGGAGCTGGCGCGGCTGATGGACCGCTTCCCCCTACAGGTGCACCTGGAGCCCTCGGACATCTCGGAGGTCACCAGCAAGCGCGTGCTCTCGAAGAACGCTGACGGAGAGCGCATCCTGCGGGATCTCTACACGGCCCACAGCGGGCGCCTGCTGGCCCACACCCGCCTGAGCGCCGACATCAAGCTGCCGGTCTTGTCCGACACCGGCTTCATGGACCTGTACCCGCTGCTGCCCTACCAGATCGATCTCATCATCCAGGTCGTCTCCGGGCTGCGCACCCAGGGCGGCGCCAGCAAGCACGTCGGGGGTGCCAACCGCACCATCATCAAGCTCGCCCAGCAGCTCCTCATCCATGACGCCGTGGGCCTGGCCGAGCAGCCCGTGGGCAAGCTTGCCCGCATGGACCACATCTACGACCTGGTCGCGGGCAACATCGCCAGCGAGATCCGCGGCAAGATCGCCGAAATCCCAGCCAAGGTGAGCCACCCCTTCGCCCAGCCCGTGGCCAAGGCGATCTGCCTGCTCCAGTACGTCAAGAGCGTCCACCGCACCGCGGAGAACATCGCCGCGGGCCTGCACCCGGGCGTTGCCGAGGATTCCGTGCTCCCCGAGGTGAAGGCCGCGCTCCAGGAGCTGGTGGACAGCCACATGGTCCGCGTGGCCGACGGCCAGTACCGCATCCCGACTCCCGCCGAGGACGACTGGGAGACCACCCGGGACAGCTTCAGCCCCAAGCCCGGAGACATCAATCGGATCTACACGGAGATCGTCAGCGGCCTCTGGGAGCCCACGCCCACCCACAACCTTCTCGGCGCCAAGACCTTCAAGGCCGGGCTGGTCCTGGGCGGCCGCTCCATCATCGAGGCGGACATCGCCTTCCACGTCACCCTGGCCCCCGCGGGGACCGAATTCGAGGAGGAGGCCGCCCTGGCGCGCAAGCGCAGCCAGTCCGAGCGCAAGAACGTGTTCTGGGTCGCGGCGCTGGACGAGCGTATCGACCGCGAGACGGTGCAGGTCTTCCGTTCGCGGGAGATCCTGTCCCGCAAGTCGCGAAACGCCAGGACCAAGGACGAGACGGCGCTGGTCTCCGAGGAGAAGGTCCGCCTGCGCGGCCACGAGGGAGAGCTGAAGCGCCTGATCAAGGAATCCCTGCTGAACGGTGTGATCACCTTCCGCGGTAACGACCGCAGCCCCGACGACAGCGTCAGCTCGGTGAGCCAGGCGGCCAGCCGGGTGCTCGCCCAGGTGCTGCCCGACGTGTTCGACCGCTTCGAGGAGGGGGCGGCCCGGGTGACCGGCAAGGACCTGGACGCCCTGATGCAGAGCGAGAACCTGCGCGGGCTGACCCCTGTGTTCGCTCAGCTCGACCTGGTGCGCGACGCGCAGGGTCAGCCGGTCTTCAACACCGACGCCGGTCCTCTCAAGGAGGTGATGGACCGCATCGAGAACAAGACCAGCTACGGGGAGACCGCCACCGGTCGCTACCTCGCGGCCGAGCTCGCCCGCGAGCCCTTCGGCTGGAGCCTCGACGTCGTCCGCCTCTTCGTGGTGACCCTGCTGCGCGCGGGCAAGATCAAGGCGACCAGCAAGGGCATGACCATCGAGTCGGCGCTCTCGGTCGAGGCGCGCAACACGTTTGGCAGCAACAACCTCTTCCGGGCCTGCTCCTTCCAGAAGAAGGTCTCGGGCACCGACATCGAGGACTGGTTGGAGGCCGAGGAGGCCTTCCGCGACGTGTTCGGCAAGTCGCTCCCCGAGCTGCAGGCCGCCGTGGTCGCCGACGCCATCCGCAAAGAGGTGGGCGTCGCCGAGGATCTGCTGGTCGAGGTGCTCACCACCCTGCGCAGCCACCGGCTCCCGGGGACCACGCTTCTCCAAGAGGCCATCGACCAGGTGCGTGCCATCCGGTCCGGGGGCGAAGACGACGCCATCCAGACCTTCAACGCCACCCACAAGGCGCTGAAGGATGCCATCCGCCGGGCCAACGAACTCAACGCCGCGCTCACCGAGCCGGCGCTGTACGGGCTCTCGCGTGCGCGGCAGGCCCTGGGCTCGCTGTGGTCCTTCCTCGACGGGGAGCCGGACGTTGCAGACGACCTGCGGGCGAAGGCGGCCGAGCTGGAGGACCTGCTGAAGCGCGAGACCTTCTTCCGCGAACTGCCCACCATCGACCAGCACACTACCGCGCTCGTCGACGCCTACGACCAGCGCTTCGACCAGGCGGTCGCCGACCGCGCCGCAGCCTACACCAGGGCCCTGGAGACCCTGCACGGCACGGACGGTTGGGACGAGCTGAACGAGGAGCAGCAGGAGCGCGTCGAAGCCCCCCTTCGCTCGCGGGCCACCGACCGGGTGCCGAAGTCGGCCACCATCCCCTTCCTGCGTTCGGAGCTGAGCGCCTGCCCCGAGCACCTCAAGCGCGCCATCCAGGAGATGCTGGAGCTTCTCGAGGGCAACCGGCTGGTCACCCTGAACATCGCCACCTTCTTCGGAACCCGGGTCGAGAACGAGGAGCAGCTCGACGCAGCGCTGGACGCCCTGAAGCGCGAGTGCCTCAAGCTGCTCGCCGCCGACAAGAAGATCCTGGTTCAGTGAGGAGGCGCCCGTGGACAAGCCCACCCGGAGCAGCATCGAGCGCCTCACCCGGCGGGCTCGGCGGCTGCTGGAGCAGGAGTTCCGCGAGCAGCTCGAAGGGGAGTACGACATCCTGCTCGACGGCTCGGTGGGCATGGCGCCCGGCGCACACCTCTCCGAGGGCCAGCGCATCGCCTGGGAGAAGCTGGTCTCGGCGGTGGCCCACAAGCGGGCGAGCGGGCTGCGGTCCGCCGAGGCCGTGGCGGCGCTGCTGCGGGAGATGGCCTTCCAGACACTCAACCGCTTCGTGGCGCTGAAGATGCTGGAGGCCCGGGAGCTGGTGAAGGAGTGCGTCTCGCAAGGGGCCAACTCCGGCGGGTTCAAGGAGTTCGCGGCGCTGGCGCCGGGGCTCGTGGCCCTGCCGGACGCCGGCTATCGGCTCTACATCGAGACCATCTTCGACGAACTGGGGCAGGAGGTCGGGGTCCTCTTCGACCGCCGGGACGTGGCGAGCCTGCTGTGGCCCAGGCGGCAGGCGCTGCACGAGCTGCTGGACGTGCTCAACGACACCGAGCTGGCCGGCGTCTGGGGTGAGGACGAGACCATCGGCTGGGTGTACCAGTACTTCAACGGCGACGACGAGCGCAGCCAGATGCGGGCAGAGAGCCAGGCGCCGCGGAACAGTCGCGAGCTGGCCGTGCGCAACCAGTTCTTCACCCCGCGCTACGTGGTGCAGTTCCTGACGGACAACACGCTGGGGCGCACCTGGTTCGAGATGACTCGAGGCGAGACCCGGCTCGCGCACCTGGACTACCTGGTGAAGCCGGTCGAGGAGGATGACGCGCAGCCGGTGGAGCGGGTGCGCAAGGACCCGCGGGACCTCCGGGTACTGGACCCCGCCTGCGGCTCGGGGCACTTCCTGCTCTACGCCTTCGACCTGCTGGTCACCATCTACCGGGAGGGGTGGCAGGCCGAGACCGCGCCGGCCTCCGAGGCCACGGGGCGCACACTGCGCGAGGACTACCCCACCCAAGACGCCCTGCACCGCGCGATCCCCAAGCTCATCGTCGAGCACAACCTGCACGGCGTGGACATCGACCCACGGGCAGCGCAGATCGCATCGCTGGCGCTGTGGATGCGGGCCCAGCGGGCGTACCGGGAGCTTGGCGTCCGGCGCGCCGACCGTCCGCCGATCGCCCGCACCCATGTCGTGGTGGCCGAGTCCATGCCCGGCGACCGGGAGCTGGTGGAGCAGTTCGCGTCCACGCTGAAGCCGCCGGTCCTGGGCGAGCTGTTCCGCGGTATGGTGGAGGAGATGCGCCTGGCCGGTGAGCTGGGCTCGCTGCTGAAGATCGAGCAGGCGCTGGAGTCGGTGGTCCGGCGCACCGCAGAGGCTCACCGCCAGGGCAGGCTGTTCTCGGCACCCATGGAGGGCAGGGACTTCTGGGACACGGCGGATCAGCGGATCCTCGATGCTTTGGCGCGCTTCGCCGAGGACGCCGCTGGTGGCACGGGCGTCCACCGGCGCCTCTTCGCCGAGGACGCCGCCCAGGGGGTGGCCTTCGTCGAGCTGATGCGGAAGCGCTTCGACGTCGTGCTGATGAATCCGCCCTTCGGGGCCGGCAGCCTGGCGGCAAAGAAGGCTCTGACCCAGAGCTACCCCCGCACCAAGAACGACCTCTACGCCGCCTTCGTCGAGCGCGGCATCCAGCTCCTGCACCCGCGAGGGATGCTCGGCGCGATCACCTCGCGCACGGGCTTCTTCCTGTCCAGCTTCCAGAAATGGCGCGAGGAGATCCTGCTGAAGGAGGCTCCGCCCGTGGTGTTCGCCGACCTGGGCTACGGTGTGCTGGACAGCGCGATGGTGGAGGTGGCGGCGTATTGTCTGCGGAAGGAGGAGGGGCTCGGTGTATCCACCAAGAACACCGTGAGACGGGGTGCATGACGATGAAGATCACCAATGTCGAGATCCACCACTGGCGGAGTGTGAAGCACCTGGAGATCGCATGCCAGGACCTGATGGTCCTCCTCGGTCCCAACAACCACGGCAAGTCCAACGTGCTTTCTGCGATCGGCTTTGCGCTCACCACGAGCGAGAAGCCCTCGCTCGACGACTTCTTCTCCAAGAGAGAGGTCGAGGATGGCCACCCCGACGAACTCTGGGTGGAGCTGACCTTCGAGGGGCTCACCGATCAGGAACGATCCACATTCAAGAAGTACGTGGGCGCAGATGACAAGCTGCGCGTCCGCAAGACAGCGACGCTCGACGGGGACAAGGTCACGGTCCGCTACAACGGTTGGCTCTCCCAGCCGAAGGAGGCATGGCTGCGGAGTGACTTCAAAGCCTCCAAGCGGTCGGACCTGGACGGCACCGGCCTCGTCGAACTGGTTCCTTCCACCGGAAGACTGACCAAGGCGCATGTTGAAGCAGCGCAACAAGCCTACATCGAGGCCAACTCAGACACGCTCGCGTTCGACTACGAGTTGGAGACCGGGCACTTCCTCGGCACCAAGAACGTTGCCGCCGGCACCCTGCCCGAGTGGTTCCTCATCCCCGCCGTTCGCGACCTCACTGACGAGACCAGGACCAAGTCCACTGCCACCTTTGGACGCCTGCTGATGCGTGCCGTCCGGGAGATGACCGCGCTGGACCCGAAGGTGCGAGAGGTTCGCGAGAAGCTCGAAGAGATGGTTGGCCACCTCAACTCGGGCGATGAGCGGCCGCAGCAGCTCACCGAGCTGGAGCAGACCATCCAGGCGGAGATGGAGGACTGGGGCGCTACCCTGAGGATCCAGGTAGAGGCTCCCGATCTCTCCAAGGTCTTCGAGCTCGGAACTTCGCTCATCGTCGATGATGGCGTGGTCACGGGAGCGGAGCGCAAGGGCAACGGCATGCAGCGGGCGCTCATGCTCGCCCTCACCCAGGCCTGGGTCCGCGCACTGCGCAAGGCACGAGAGGCACAAGGTGAGGGGGCCAGGCCGCGCTCGGGATCCGACACGGTCATCCTTG
>RFKJ01000720.1 GCA_003694325.1 Deltaproteobacteria bacterium | reverse complement strand
GGTGGGTCGGCAGGCATGATGGTCGCGATCCTCGCGTTCTGCGCCATCGCCGTCGCGCTGTCGCCGCCGGCCGGCAGCCAGGCGCCCGACCCTGACGGCCCCGATCCCGGGGAGGGGAGGGGACCCGGCGGAGGACCGCCGGCCTCCGTGGCCCTGGGGCTGAGCATCGAGCCGCCGGAACGGATCGTCCGCCACCGCGAGCGGCTCCGCGCCGCCGGGGTCGACGGCCCGGCCGCCGAACTGGCCTGCCGGCCGTTCGCCGAGGGGCTGTCGCTGTGCTTCACCTGGGAGTCCGATGGGGTCCGCCGCTACGTCACCGGCGCCGACCTGGAGGCCTGGGCGGTGGACCTCGCGGCCATCGAGGCCGCGGTGTCGGTGCGCGCCGCGGAGAGCCTCGATGCCGGGCGCCCCGAGCCCACCCGGGTCACGGACATGGACGCGACCTACCTGCTGTCCATGGAGGGCGACGGGTTGGACGGGGCCGGGTGGCTGCACCCCGACCGGCTGGTCGGGCGCCTCGGCGAAGACCTGCGGGTGGCGACCCCGGCCCGCGATGTCTTCGTCGCCTGGGCCGGAGGCGACGACGAACTCGACAAGGTGATGGCCGTGGGCGTGCTACGTATCCAGGAGGCCAGCGAGCATCCCGTGACGAGCAGGGTCTACACCTGGGATCCCCAGCGAGGGCGCTGGACGGTCTGGGGCCAGGCTCGGTGAACCGGAGGATCCATGGGCATCATTCGACGGGGGGCGAGGCGGGTCGCCGAGGTGGTCGCCCGGCGGGTCGCCCGCAACCACCTCTTCGAGCAGCCGGGAGAGCGGCCGCCCACGCCCCCGTTGCCTCCGGCGGCTGATGCCGGCGAGGCGGCCGAACAACCCTCGGCGGCCGAACAACCCTCGGCGGCGGAGGATGCCGACCCGGCCCCTTCGCCATCCCCGGGGATGACGGGGGTTGTGGACCCGGCGGGGTCGGGCTGCGTGCCCGCCGACATCGCGGCGCTGCGGGCGGCGCTGGGCCCGGGGCGCGGGGTGCGGGTGGTCAACCACTGGGCCACCTGGTGCGATCCCTGCGTCGAGGAGCTGCCGGAGCTCCGGGCGCTGGCCGGCGACCTGCCGGCCGGCGTGTCGATGATCGGCGTGTCCTGGGACCTGTTCGACCCCCGGGGAGACGCCGGGACCGTCGCCCGACAGGTCGCGGAGTTCTCGGCGGAGAACGGGATGTCCTGGCCCTCGCTGCTGGTGACCGCCGACGAGGAGCGGTTCTTCGCCGACCTGGACGTGCGCTGGCCCCGGATCCCCCAGACCTGGCTCCTCGACGACGAGGGTGCCGTGCGGGTCCGCGTCGAGGGCGTGCTCGACGAGGCCGGAGTCGCCCGCCTGCGCCGGGCCATCGAGGAGGCCTGCCGGTGATCCCGCTGCTACCGTCCCTGCTCGCCGTCCTGGCCGGCTGCGCCCGGCCCGAGCCCCCCACCCCGGTGACCACCCCGCTGCCGCCGGGGCAGTTGATCCTGGCCCACACCAACGACCTGCACGCCCACTACCTTCCCGAGCGGGCCGAGTGGCGCCCCGACGAGGCCGCCCTCGGGGGGGCGGTGGCGATCGAGGCCTGGGTACGGTCGCTGCGCCAGGCCCATGGCGAGGACGGGGTCCTGTACCTCGACGGGGGCGACCTCCTCACCGGCACCCCGCTCATGGAGCTGGAGGAACGCGGGGTGAGCGGCGGCGCCATGCAGGTGCTCATCGAGCGCATGGGGGTGCAGGGCTGGGTCCTGGGCAACCACGAGTTCGACCGGGGCTACGAACACACCCGGGCATTCATCGACGCCGGCACCCTCCCCACCCTGTCCGCCAACCTCCGCGCCCCCTGCGACGCCGACGAACCCATGGACTGCCCCGTGGCCTTCGACCGCGTCGAACCCTGGCGCATCTACGAGGTCAACGGGCTCCGGGTGGGCGTGTTCGGGTTGACGACCTCCGGGCTGGGTCACCTGACCGACGCCGACACCATGTCCCGGCTGGAGGTGGTCGGCCACGCCGAGGCGGCGCGGGTGGCGGTGGCCGCGCTGGAGCCGCAGGTGGACCTCGTGGTGGGCCTGACCCACATCGGGATCGACCAGGACCGGGCGCTCGCCGAGGCAGTGGACGGCATCGATCTCATCGTCGGGGGACACTCCCACACCCGCATGGAGCGGCCCGAGCGGGTCGACGACACCTGGATCGTCCAGGCCGGCTGCTACGGGCGGCTGCTCGGGATCGGCGAGCTGACGGTGGAGGACGGTGCCATCACCGACCTGCGGTGGACCCCCCAGGAACTGGACCCCGACCAGCTCCCGGTGGAGCCCGATCCTGAACTGGTCGACCTGGTCGATGGCTACACCGCCAGGCTGACCGAGCGGTTCAGCGAGGTGGTCGGCGAGGCGCCGGTCACCCTCAGCCGGCTGGGAGGGGGGGAGACCCCGCTGGGCCGGTGGGCGGCCGACGCGGTGCGGCTCGCCGCCGATGCCGACGTCGGGGTGTACAACGCCGGTGGGCTTCGCAGCGACCTGGTCGCCGGTCCGGTCACCCTGGGGGACCTCTACGACGTGTTCCCCTTCGGCAACCGGGTCGTCACCTTCGAGCTGACCGGGGAGGAGCTGGTCGGCCTGCTGCTCAACACCGCCGCGGCCGTGGTGGCCGACAACCGCGGCATGCCCCAGCTCTCCGGTGTCCACTTCGAGTGGCGACTGCGGCTGGGTGCCCCGGAGCTGGTCCGCGCCGAGGTCGGCGGCGCGCCGCTGGACCTCGCCCGGACCTACCGGGTGGCCACCAATTCCTTCGTCGCCGACCAGTGGCAGCGCAACCTCGGCGTCGACCCCGGCGAGGTCGAAGTGCTGCCGATGCGGGTCCTGGACGCGGCCCGGGCCCACGCCGAGGACGGCCCCATCGTCGACCCGGGGGACCCGCGCGCCGTGCAGATCGATCGCTGACCGCCGCGCCCGGCGCTCTGCCGCGATAGGCCCGGCCCGGTCCAGGAGAGTCTCATGGCGGAGTTCATGCAGGAGTTCGCGCCCATCGCCATCCTGCTGGTGGTGGTCGGCATCGTCATCGCCCGGCTTCCGGCGGTGGAGGGGGTCAGCCACAGCCCGGCCTTCCGGCGACGGCGGGTGATGAACTGGCTGCCGCTCGGCCTGACCTACGCCTTCCTGTACATGGGGCGGTACAACCTCAAGGTCAGCAAGTTCGCCTTCGAGGAGATCCAGGACGCCGCCGGGACCGCCCTGATGGGCAACGACGACTTCGGGTTCATCTTCGCGGTCGGCACGGTCGTCTACGGTTGCTCCTTCGTGCTCAACGGGCCGCTGACCGACCGATTCGGCGGCAAGGCGGCGATCCTCACCGGCGCCGGAGGGGCCGGGCTGGTCAACCTGCTCATGGGGCTGGCGAGCTGGAGCGTGCTGCACCACGGGCCCCTCAGCGGCGCCCTGATGGAGCACTTCACCCTGATCTTCAGCGTGCTGTACGCGCTGAACATGTACTTCCAGAGCTTTGGCGCCGTCGCCATCGTCAAGTGCAACGCCCCGTGGTTCCACGTGCGGGAGCGGGGGGTGTTCGGGGCGATCTTCGGGATCCTGATCTCGCTGGGTATCTACTTCGCCTTCGACATCGGGTACCGGATCCTCGAGCACCTGGGGCTCATCTGGGTGTTCATCGTGCCGGCGATCGCCCTGCTGCTGTTCTGGGTGATCGACCTGGTCATCGTGGCCGACACGCCGGGACATGCCGGCTACGAGGACTTCGACACCGCCGATGCAAGCTCCGGCGACGACGGGCCGCGGCTGCCGGTCACCGAGGTGTTCCGGATGATGTTCCGGAACCCGATCATCGTCACCATCGCGTTCACCGAGTTCTGCTCCGGGTTCCTGCGGCAGGCGATCATGCAGTGGTACCGGACCTTCGCCAAGCAGACCGACGGGGTCCTCCACCTCAAGGGCGACTTCGTCTACGAGAACTGGGGCATGCTGCTCTGCGCCGCCGGCATCCTGGGCGGGGTGGTCGCCGGCGTCATCTCCGACCGGGTCTTCCAGTCGCGGCGCGGCCCGGTGGCGGCGCTGCTGTACGGGTGCATGCTGCTCGGGAGCATCATCCTGACCTTCACCTACGACACCGCCATCGTCGGCTGGCTGGTGGTGATCATGTCGATGTGCGTGATCGGCGTCCACGGCATGCTGTCGGGGACCGCGAGCATGGACTTCGGCGGCAAGCGCAACGTCGGCGTGGCCGTCGGCATCATCGACGGCTTCGTCTACCTGGGCACCGGGGTCATGAGCCTGACCTACGGCCTCATCCTGCCCAAGGAGCAGTTCGACGCCGCCGGCAACCTCACCGGCCCGGTGCTCGATCCGGCCAACTGGATCGCCTGGCCGGTGTCGATGATCCC
>RFKJ01000719.1 GCA_003694325.1 Deltaproteobacteria bacterium | reverse complement strand
TCGGTCGCCTCCAGCTCGGCGTCGGTCCGGGACAGCGTCGCCTCCAGCGCCTGCAGGGCGCGCCGACGCTCATCGATCTCGGCGTCGAGTTCGTACAGTCGCTCCAGCACCAGCAAGGTCTCGTGCACCGCGCCTCTCTCCCGGCCGCCGTCTCCCCGGCCGCTGTGTCCCCGAACACCGGGTCCCCGACCACCGGGCCCCCGGCGCCGCGTCTTCCGCCACCATGACTCCGGTCACCGTACCGGCCACCCGAGTGCCGGCCCCCCGGTTGTACCAGATTGCGGGCCGGTCCGGTGCAACCCCCGCCCGGAAGGCAGGTCCCGACCACGTTCGCTCCCGTCGCTCCCCTGCCACCCCCTCCCGCCACGGGTAGGCCCACCAGGACTCGAACCTGGGACACTCCGGTTATGAGCCGGGTGCTCTGACCAACTGAGCTATGGGCCCGGGTGGCGGGTCACGGATCGCCCATCAGTTCTCGATGAACGACCGGAGCCGCTTGCTCCGCGACGGGTGCCGCAGCTTGCGCAGCGCCTTGGCCTCGATCTGGCGGATCCGCTCGCGGGTGACCTCGAAGTCCTGGCCGACCTCCTCGAGGGTGTGGTCGGTGTCCTCGCCGATGCCGAAGCGCATCCGCAGCACCCGCTCCTCGCGCGGCGTCAGGGTGGCCAGCACCTTCCGGCAGGCCGTCTCCAGGCTGCCGTTGATGACGTTGTCGGTCGGCGACGCAATGGTCTTGTCCTCGATGAAGTCGCCGAGGTGGCTGTCCTCCTCCTCGCCGATGGGGGTCTCCAGCGAGATGGGTTCCTTGGCGATCTTCTGGATCTTGCGGACCTTCTCGACCGGGATCTCCATCTTCTCGGCGATCTCCTCGGGGGTGGGCTCGCGTCCCATCTCCTGGACGAGGTGCCGCTGCGTCCGGACCAGCTTGTTGATCGTCTCGATCATGTGGACCGGGATCCGGATGGTGCGGGCCTGGTCGGCGATGGCCCGGGTGATGGCCTGGCGGATCCACCAGGTGGCATAGGTCGAGAACTTGTACCCCCGCCGGTACTCGAACTTCTCGACGGCCTTCATCAACCCGATGTTGCCTTCCTGGATGAGATCCAGGAACTGCAGGCCCCGGTTGGTGTACTTCTTGGCGATGCTGACGACGAGCCGCAGGTTGGCTTCCACCAGCTCGCACTTGGCCTGCTCGGCCTGGGCCTGGCCCTTGCGGACCTCCCGGGCCAGCACCCGCAGCTCGTCCCGCGGGATCCCGATGACCTGCTCGACCTTGCGGATCCGCCGCAGCTCGCGGCGCACCCGGCTGTCGAATTCCGCCCACTTCTCCTCGGGGATGCCGGTCTGCTCGACGACCTCCCGCCCCCCGCGGTCCGGCGTGCGCCGCACCTTCCGGATCATCCGGCGGAGATCCTTGACCTCCACCCCCGCCTCGCGGGCCACCTCGGCGATCACCTGTTCGCAGGCGTGGACCTCCTTCCAGGCTTCGTGGATCTCGTTGCAGGCCGATTGCAGCAGCTTGCGGTCGATGTCCACGGTGGCCATGAAGGCGAGCATCTCGGCGTCGTGGGCGTCGAGACGCTCCCGTGCCTCCTGCCGCCGCTTGTGGGACTTCGCCCGGGAGACCGCCTTCACCAGGGCAGCCCGCTGGTCCACCAGCTCCTGGGCCCGGTCGCGCGCCTCGGCCAGCGACAGCCCCCCCCGGGTCTTGGTGCGGCGTGGCTTCTTGCCGCCGCGGATCGCCTTGGCACAGCGGGCCTCCTCCGCTTCGACCAGCTCCTGGAGCAGCCAGACCGCCAGCGGCGAGGTCATGACGTTGCGGGTGACCCGCTGCTCCCCCTCCTCGATCCGCTTGGCGATCTCGATCTCGCCCTCGCGGGACAGCAGCGGCACCGTGCCCATCTTGCGCAGGTACATCCGCACCGGATCGCTGCTGCGCTGCTGGGCGCTGCCGCCCTCCCCGGACTTCTTGCCCCCCTCGGCGGCCCGCTGGGCCTCCCGCTCCTGCTCCTGCTGCTGCTTTCGAACCTGCTTCAACACCTCGATGTCCAGCTCGCTGAACATGATCATGAGGTCGTCCAGCTCATCCGGGCTCACGAGGTGCGTCGGGAGGAGGTTGTTCATCTCCTCGTAGGTGACGTAGCCTCGCCGCTTGCCCATGTGGATGAGGGCCTGGATCTCCTTGAGGTCCTTGTCCTTCATTCGGGGTCCTCGGCTTTCATCGGTGCGGAGGCGGGTTCAGCAGATCCGTGGTCACGGCACCCTCCGCAGGGTCGGGACCTCGGGGGCCGAGCACGCAACGAGTCGTGCATGCAGGCGCATCCAGCGTGATCGATGGGTTGCAGGTCGAGATGCTCTACGCTCGGGTGACGAGGCGCCGGTTGGCGACCTTGAGAAGCTCCTGGCGCTTCCGCGCGAGGTGGCTCTTTTTCACCAAGGCTTCACGGTACCTTGACCCGTCCGAGCCCGGGCTGCAACCTTCCAGCTCCTGTTGGATGCGCGAGATCTGCGCCTCCACCCGCCGCAGCTCCAGCCGGGCGAGCATCTGCCGCGCCGCCGGAGCGGCCTGTTCGACGGTGTACAGCTCCTCTCCCCGGCCGTCGCGCACCCGCGGATCGGTGACCGCGCAACGCCGCAGGATGGCCACCAGGTCGGGATCCTCCACGTCCTCGATGATCGAGGTCAGGGGGTCGCCGGCCAGCAGCCGGGCGACGACCGTCGCCACGTCGAGACGATCGGTGACCACGCCCGGATCGACCTGGGCCACGATGGGCGCCACCTCGTCCCGGTGGTTGACCAGCAGCCACAGCAGGTGGTTCAGCTCCCGGCTTCCCCGAAACCGGGCCGGAGGCGGGACCCGGGCGGCAGCGGGCGGCCCGGCGCGCCGCCCCAGCCCGACCACCTCCCGCACCACGTCGTCGCGAATGTCAAGACTTGTCGCCAGGCGCTCGATGAGGACCTCCCGGGGAGCCGCGTCGAGCTTCCGGACGATGGGCACCAGCTCCATGAGGGCCTGGCGGCGGCCCTCGGGGGTGCTGCCCAGCCGTTCCTTGTGGTGGCGGATCGCGAGGTCGAACAGCGTCTCGGAGTCCCGCAGCCGCGCCGCGAAGGCTTCGGCGCCGTGGGTCTGGATGAACTCGTCGGGGTCCTTGCTGTCCCCCAGGTCGAGGCGGCGGGCCTCCATGCCGGCCCCCACGAACAGGTCCAGCGATCGGAGGGCCGCCCGCACCCCGGCCGCGTCGCCGTCGAACAGCGCGATCACCGAGGTGGTGAGCGGTCGCAGCGACTGGAGGTGCTCCCGGGTCAGGGCGGTGCCGCAGGTGGCCACGGTCTGCCGGAAGCCTGCCTGGTGCAGGGAGAGGACGTCAAAGTAGCCCTCCACCACGATGACCTGCCCGGCGCGCTGGATCGCCGGCCGGGCGTGCGACAGCGCGTAGAGCACCTTCGACTTGCTGTAGATCGCCGTCTCCGGCGAGTTGACGTACTTGGGGGGCGCCTCCCCGTCCTGGCCGCGACGGTCGGGCATCGCCTCGAGGTGTCGGCCCCCGAAGGCCACGATCCGCCCCCGGGCGTCCTGGATGGGCACGATGACCCGGCCCCGGAACAGGTCGTAGGCCCCCCCGCCCCGGCGGGGGCGGGCCAACCCGGCGGCGATGGCCATCTCCGGGGGCACCCCTCGCTTCGCCAGCCAGTCGACGAGGCCGTTCCACGACGGCGGCGCATACCCCAGGCGGTAGCGCTCCCAGGTGGCCTCCTCGATGCCCCGCCCGGCGAGGTAGGCGCGGGCCGGCTCCCCCTCCGGGCGGGTGCGGAGGACCGCCTCGAACCAGCCGCCGGCCAGCTCGCAGACCTCGTAGAGATCGTGGCGGACCTTGTGCTGCTGCCGTTCCGCCGGCGTCAGCTCCCGGTCCTCCACCGCCACCCCCACCCGGTTCCCCAGCTCCTTGAGCGCCTCGTGGAAGCTCAGGCCCTGGGTCTGCATCAGGAACTGGAAGACATCCCCTCCGGCCCCGCAGCCGAAGCAGTGGAAGATCCCCTTGTGGGGCACGACGTTGAAGCTGGGGGTCTTCTCCTGGTGGAAGGGGCACAGGCCGACGTAGCTGCTCCCCTTGCGCTTGAGGGTGACGACCTGCCCCACCACGTCGACGATGTCGACGCGCTCCCGGATGGTGTCGATGACCTCCCGCGGCACCATGTGGCGACTCCCCTGCCCCACCCCGCCGGGGGTGCGTTCAGATGGCGGCCCGGCCCGGGTCGCCCGGCGCGGCGTCCTCGGCGGCCGGCAGCGCGGTGACCCGCACATCGTCCGGCACCCGCCGGACCCGGGCTCCCAGGCCCTGGAGCTTCTCGACGAGGCGCTCGTAGCCGCGGTCGAGGTGGTACAGCCGCAGCATCTCGGTATGCCCCTGTGCGGCCAGGCCGGCGAGCACCAGCGAAGCGCTGGCCCGGAGATCGGTGGCCATCACCGTCGCGCCCTGCAGGGCCTGCACACCCCGGACCCGGGCGGTGCCGCCGTCCAGCTCGATGCGGGCCCCCATCCGCATCAGCTCCGCGGCGTGCATGAACCGGTTCTCGAAGATGGTCTCGCGGATCGTGCTCTCGCCTTCGGCCAGGGACATCAGGGCCATCCACTGGGCCTGCATGTCAGTGGGGAAGCCGGGGTGGGGCGCGGTCTCGATGTCGACCGGCCGCAGCGGACCGTCGCGACGCAGGTGGACCCGGTCCCCGTCGGTGCTGACCTCGCACCCGGCTCGGCGCAGGCTGGCGAACAGGGCCTCCATGCTGTCGACCGGGGCGTGCTCGACGGTGACCGCCCCCCCGGTGATCGCCCCGGCGACGAGGTAGGTGCCGGCCTCGATGCGGTCGGACATGATGCGGTAGGGGCGCCGCGCCGGGCGGAGGGCGGGGACCCCGTCGACCTCGATGGTGGAGGTCCCCTCTCCCCGGATTCGCGCCCCCATGGCCCGCAGGAAGCGCGCGAGGTCGACGATCTCCGGTTCGCGGGCCGCGTTGTGGATCACGCTGACGCCATCGGCGAGGGTGGCTGCCATCAGGATGTTCTCGGTGCCGGTCACCGTGGGCATGTCCAGGTGGATCTCGGCGCCGCGCAGGTGGTCCACCCGCCCGTTGACGTAGCCGCCCGACAGCTCGAACTCGCAGCCCAGCGCCTCCAACCCCTTGAGGTGCTGGTCGATGGGACGGACGCCGATGGCGCAGCCCCCCGGCAGGCTGACCCGGGCATGTCCACAGCGGGCCAGCAGCGGGCCCAGGGCGACCACGCTGGCGCGCATCTTGCGCACGACGTCGTAGGGGGCTTCCGAGAAGGCGATCCGGGTCGTGTCGAGACGGACCCTCGACACCCCGCCGGGGTGGACCAGGGACGGGCAGCCGATGCGACCGAGCAGCGACAGGCTGAAGCTGACGTCCACCAGCTCCGGGACGTTGTCGATCCGGTGCTCGCCGGGTGCGAGCAGCGTCGCGATGAGGATGGGGAGCGCCGCGTTCTTTGCACCGCTGGCGGCGACGTGACCGTGCAGGGGCCTGCCACCGTGGATGACCAGCTTGTCCATGGCTTCCTCAGGGGGCTGGGCGTCCCGGCGCGATGACCTGCCGGCGAGGTCGGCGACGAGAAGCCGGGGAGGGAGGGGAGG
>RFKJ01000718.1 GCA_003694325.1 Deltaproteobacteria bacterium | reverse complement strand
TCCCCTCAACCTGGAGCGAGATCATGAACCGGATCGACGCCAACGTCGGTGAAGGCATCCTCGAGCGGATGCGGGCCGACGTGAACCGTGCCCTGGAGAAGCCCGTCGAGGAGCGGCGCTGGGCCATGGCCATCGACCTGCAGAAGTGCGTGGGCTGCAACGCCTGCACCGTGTCGTGCAACGCCGAGAACGCACTCCCCCCGGGGGTCGTGTATCGGCCGGTCACCGAGGAGGAGGTCGGGACCTTCCCCCACGCCCGCCTGCGCTGGCTGCCGCGTCCGTGCATGCAGTGCGAGAAGCCGCCCTGCGTCAACGTCTGTCCGGTCTCGGCGACCTGGCAGCGGCCGGACGGCATCGTCACCATCGACTACGACGTGTGCATCGGGTGCCGCTACTGCATCGTGGCCTGTCCCTACCAGGCGCGCACCTTCGACTTCGGTGAGAACCACACCGACTACTCGGCCCACCCGGGCCAGCCCTACGAGACGGACCGGCCCTCCTTCGAGAACGGTGAGGAGCGCCAGCGCCACGCCCACAGCCATGAGAGCCCGGTCGGCAACGCCCGCAAGTGCACCTACTGCGTGCACCGGCTCGAGTCCGGCATGCTGCCGAGCTGCGTGACGACCTGCATCGGTGGCGCCACCTACTTCGGCGACCTCAACGACAAGGAGTCGCTGATCCACGAACTGGCCGGGTCTCCGCGGATCATGCATCTCAAGGAAGAACTGGGCACCCACCCCCGCACCTTCTACCTCACCTGACGGGAGCCATCATGAAGAAGCCTGCGCTCGCGCTCATCTGGCTCGTCCTCGCCGCCGTCGGCGTCGTCGGCGTCTACCAGCGCCTGACCACCGGCCACGAGCTGGCCGCCTACGGCTCCTACATCCCCTGGGGACTGTGGGTGGCCTCCTACATCTACTTCATCGGGCTGTCCGCCGGCGCCTTCCTGCTGTCGGCGGTCGTCTACATCGGCCAGGTCAAGCAGCTCAAGCCGCTGGGGCCCCTGGCCCTGTTCACGGCGCTGTGTACCCTGGTCATGGCCCTGCTGAGCATCTGGTTCGACCTCGGTCACATGTTCCGCGCCTGGGAGGTGATCCTCCGGCCGAACTTCCGCTCGATGATGGCGTGGATGGTCTGGCTGTACAGCGCCTACTTCCTCCTGCTGACGGTCGAGACCGTCCTGGCCCTGGTCGAGCCCACCCGCCCCTGGCTCGACCGACCCGGTGTGCGCGGCGCCGTCGCCCGGGCGCTCGGCGGCATCTCGGTGGACACCGCGAGGACCTGGGTGCGACGCCTCGCCCTGGTCGGCGTGCCGCTGGCGATCGCCTTCCACGGCGGCGTCGGTGCCCTGTTCGGCACGGTCGGTGCGCAGCCCTTCTGGCACTCCGGCCTGGTCCCGATCCTGTTCCTCACCGGCGCCCTGGTGTCCGGTGCAGCCCTGCTGCTGGCGGTGTACTGGCTGGTCTGGCCGGTCCGCGACGATGCCTTCCGGGCCACCACCCGGCTGCTCGGCACCATCCTCCTCGGGCTGCTGTGCTTCGACATCATCCTGGAGTGGGCGGAGTTCTCGATCCCCCTGTGGAACAGCAACAGCCACGAGGTGGAGGTGTTCCACGCGGTGACCTCGGGACCGTACTGGTGGAACTTCTGGATCATCCACCTGCTGCTCGGCACCATCATCCCCCTCATCCTGCTGGTGACCCGGCGCACGCGCCCCGGCGCGCTGGCGCTGGCCGGGCTGCTCATCGCCGTCACCTTCCTGTCGGTCCGGCTGAACATCGTGATTCCGCCCCTGACCTTCCCGCAGATCGAGGGTCTGCAGGAAGCCTACCTCTCGCCCCATCTCGAGTTCAGCTACCTGCCCTCGGCCTTCGAGTGGATGGTCGTGGCCTTCGTGGTCGCGACGGGTAGCGCGCTCTTCGCCATCGGGACGGCGGTGCTCCCCCTGCTGCCGACCGCACACTCCACCGGCGACGCCCCGGTCGCCCGGGAGGCACACCATGCGTGATCAGACCAACCACACGCCCGCCGACGAGCGGGAGGAACGTCGAGGCCTCAACCGTCGCCAGTTCATGGCTGCCAGCGCCGTCACCGGTGGCGCCGTGGCGGTGGCCCTCAGCCAGCGGGCCGGTGTCGGGGAAGCTCTCGCCGCGAAGGCGGGGGACGGCTACCCCCTCTCCCACCCCGAGGCCGTGATCCACTCGGTCTGCCTGCAGTGCCACAACGCCTGCCCCATCAAGTGCAAGGTCTACGACGGGGTGCTGGCCAAGATCGACGGCAACCCCTACGGGCCCCAGACCATGCTGCCCCACCTGGCGTACGACACGCCGCTGGACGAGGCGGCGAAGGTCGACGGCAAGCTCTGTCCCAAGGGACAGGCCGGCATCCAGACCCTCTACGATCCCTACCGCATCCGGTCCGTGCTGAAGCGGGCGGGCAAGCGCGGGGAGAACAAGTGGGTCACCATCCCCTTCGACCAGGCGATCGACGAGATCGTCAACGGTGGCAAGCTGTTCGCCAACGTGCCGGGTGAGGAACAGCGGGAGGTCCCGGGACTCAAGGACATCTACAAGGCCCGCGACCCGGCGGTGATGAAGGCCATGGGCAGCGACGCCAAGGCGGTGGCCAAGGGTGCGCTGAGCCTGGACGAGTTCAAGGCGCGACACGCCGCCCACCTCGACGTGCTCATCGACCCCGATCACCCGGACCTGGGGCCGGTCAACAACCAGTTCTGCTTCCTTGCCGGGCGCATCGAGCACGGCCGCAAGGAGTTCGCCAAGCGCTTCATGTACGGCGGGTTCGGGTCGAAGAACTGGTACGAGCACACGACGGTCTGCGAGCAGTCGCACCACATCGCCTACGACCAGGCCACCAAGGGCTACGCCGGTGGGGGCAAGTGGGGCAAGGGCAAGCACCACTTCAAGCCCGACTCCCTGCACTCGACCTTCATCGTGTACTTCGGGACCTCGCCCTTCGAGGCGAACTTCGGCCCCACGAACATGACCGAGCGCATCGTCGAGGGCATCGCCAACAACCGGACCCGGATCGTCGTCGTCGATCCGCGGGCCCACCACACCGCCGCCAAGGCCTGGAAGTGGCTGCCGCTGCGGCCGGGTACCGACGCGGCGGTGGCCCTGGCCATGGGCAAGGTGCTCATGGACGAGGGGCGCTTCGACCAGCGCTTCCTGGAGAACGCCAACCAGGCGGCGGCGAACGCCGACGGTGAGCTGTCCTGGTCCACGGCCTCCTGGCTGGTCCGGATCGACGAGCACGGCGAGGCGGTGGCCTACCTGCGGGCCTCCGATGTCGGGCTGGGGGACAGCGACAGCTTCGTCGTCTCCCGCGGCGGGCAGCTCGTCGCCTTCACCCCGAAGGGAGGGGAGGCCGTCGAGGGTGACCTGTTCGTCGAGGGTGAGGCCAACGGCCATCGCTACGTGTCGGCGCTCGCGCTCTACCGGGCAGAGGCCGACAAGCACAGCGTGGCCGAGTGGTGCGAGCTGGCCGGCGTGGATGCCGATGACCTCATCGAGGTCGCCCGCGAGCTGTCCCGCCACGGCAAGACCGCCGCCGTGGAGATGTACCGGGGCCCGGTCCAGCACACCAGTGGCTTCTACAATGGCCTGGCCATCATCATGCTCAACGTGCTGCTCGGCAACATCGACTGGCAGGGCGGCATGATGAAGGGTGGCGGCCACTGGCACGAAGACGGCAGCAAGCACGGGCCGTTCAACCTCGTCAAGGGCCTGCACCCGGGCAAGCTGCCGGCGTGGGGCATCAAGGTCAACCGCGAGGGGATCCACTTCGAGGACACGACCCTGTTCACCGGGAACTACCCCGCGAAGCGGCCGTTCTACCCGTTCACCGGCAACCTCTACCAGGAGGTCCTGCCGTCGGCGGCCATGGGCTACCCCTACCCGCTGAAGGCCCTGATGCTCCACAAGGGCACCCCGGTGTTCTCGGTGCCCGGCGGGCAGAAGATGATCGAGTACATCGCCGATCCGGAGCGCCTGCCGCTGTTCTTCGCCTGTGACATCACCGTGGGCGAGACCAGCATGTACTGCGACTACATCTTCCCGGACACGGCGATCTGGGAGCGCTGGGGCACTCCGCACCAGACCCCCGACGTGGCCGTGGCCGGGTCGAAGGTCCGGCAGCCGGTGGTGACGCCGCTCGTCGACACCTGCACCGTCTTCGGGGTCGAGCAGCCGATCAACATGGAGAGCGTCATGCTCGCCATCGCCGAGAAGCTGCAGCTCCCCGGCTATGGCCCCGGCGGTTTTGCCGAGGGTGGCGACTTCCGCCACGGAGAGGACTGGTACCTGCGGATGGTCGCCAACATCGCCAAGGGCGACAAGGAAGGCGACGAGGTCGCGCCGGCCGATGAAGAGGAGATGCGGATCTTCATGGCGGCCCGTGCGCACCTGTCCAAGGCGGTGTTCGATGCCGATCGCTGGCGCAAGGCGGTGGGCGACGAGTGGTGGCCGCGGGTGGTGACCGTGCTCAACCGCGGTGGCCGGTTCGAGGCTGCCGACAAGGGCTGGAAGCCGCCCTACGTGGCCCACGCCTTCAAGGGACAGTTCAACGTCTTCGCCGAGCCGGTGGCCAGCACCCGCAACTCCATGTCGGGGCGCCGGTTCAGCGGGGTCGCCCACTACGAGCCGCCCCTGGACTGCAAGGGCGACCCGGTGGACCAGGGCAGCCACGCGCTGGCGTTGATCACCAACAAGGACATCCTGGGCGGACACTCGCGGACGCCGGGGAACTACTGGACCCAGACCTACCGTCGCCCGGAGAACAAGGTGGTGGTCGCCGCCGAGGACGCCGAGAAGCTCGGGCTGCGGGACGGCCAGGCGGTCCGGATCGTCTCCCCGTCCAACCCCGAGGGTGTGTGGGACCTCAAGAACGGCCAGAAGAAGGACATGGTCGGGCAGGTGGAGGTCTCGCAGCTCATCCGCCCGGGGACGATCAACGTGAGCTGGCACTACGGCCACTGGGCCTATGGCGCGACCGACATCGTCGTCGACGGCCAGGTGGTGCCCGGCGAGCGGCGGCGCGGCAAGGGTCTGTGTGCCAACGCGGCCCTCATGCTGGATCCGGTGCTGGGTGATGTCTGCCTGACCGACCCGATCGGTGGATCCACCAGCTTCTACGACTCCCGCGTCTCCCTGGTGCCGGTGTGACCTGAGCGCCCGGCTCCGGCCGGGCACCGCGCAAGCCTCGGCGGCCTGGGAACTCCCAGGCCGCCGTCACTGCCCGCGCCGGTCAGCCGCAGCCGTAGTCGTCGTCGGGATCGACGACCTCGCCTGGAGTTCGCTCGAACGTCCGCAGGTACTCGACGATGCGGTCGATCTGCTCGTCGGTGAGCTCGCCACCGAAGGCGGGCATCTCGGCGCTGAGGCCGACGCTTGCGCCTCCCTCCCGGATCGCGCGCTTCAGGTCGTCGTAGCGGACGCGGGTCCAGAAGTCGGGGCGGCTGAAGTCCGGCGGCTGCACCTGCAGGCTAGGGGCCTGCCAGCCGTCCCCCCGGCCCCGCATCCCGTGACAGGAGGCGCAGTGGAGGACGTAGAGGCCACCGGTGTCGGCCCGCGCCGTGGTGGAGAGAAGGGCCAGGGTGAGCATGGGGAGGGGCATGGACATGCGGTCACCTCCTGTCTTCGGGTAACCGGCCGGCAGGTTGGCGACGATCGGGAAGGGAGCGGCACATCGACTCACCGGCCGCAGCGGGGAACGCCGTGACGCAGCGCTCGGGAATCCGGCGCACCCGATTCTGCGGAGTCGCCAAGAAGACTCGCACCCGCATCGAGGCTGGAGCAGGCGGGAAGATGGCGGGCTACCTTCCGGCTTCCCCCCTTCTCTTCTCGACGGCTGCCCTTACGTCGTTCTGCACCTTCTCGC
>RFKJ01000717.1 GCA_003694325.1 Deltaproteobacteria bacterium | reverse complement strand
TCCGGGGGGAGCGGGCCGTCGGCGTCGAGGTAGTCGGCGACGCTGCCGTGGGAGGCCAGGGGCATGACCACGTAGGCGCGGCCGCCCTCGGTGGCGATGTCGAGGACGCGCAGCACGTGGGGGTGCTCCAGCCGGGCCATGGCCCGGGCCTCGGCCAGCAGCCGACGGCGGAGCGACGCGTTGCCGGCGGCCCGACGGTGCAGCAGCTTGATGGCCCGCGATACGCCGAGCGTCGTGTCGGTGGCCCGCCACACCGTCGCGGTGGCCCCGGCGCCCAGCTCCTCTTCGAGGCGATATCGCCCCCCGCCGAGGATCCGTGCTGCGTCCTGGTCGGTCTCCGGCACCCTTGCGGCTCCGCGGCGATCAGAGGCCGGAAGGCCACTGCAGCTCGTCCCAGCCGACATCGTCGGCCTGCATGTCGGTCAGGGTCGCGGTCAGCTCCCAGGACCAGGCGCAGGCGGTGTCGACCGACAGCACGCAGGTGGTATCGGAACAGTCGCTTTCGGTGCGGGAATTGCTGGCCGGGACGACGTACCCGAGGGAGTCCAGCCGACTGAGGTAGGAGCCGAGGGGGATGGACCCGACGTCACCGATGCCCAGCTCCTCGGGCCACAGGTCGGCCTCCTCCCAGGACAGCGTCGTCTCGCTCGCCTCCTCCCAGGCGCCGGTCAGGGATGGCGGCACGCCACCGCGCCGGGCATCCTTCTGCTGGGTCTCGTTGGGGAGGGTGAGGCGGATGCGGGTTCCGGCGGTCTGCTCCAGCTCCGAGCGGTACAGGTAGCCGCTGGGGTGGCTGGTCTGGTCGGACTCGCTCTCGAAGCGCTCCCAGGAGAAGGCGGTGTCCCCCGTGGTGCTGGCGTCCTCCTGCACCAGCAGCATGCCGGAGATCTGGAGCAGCATCCGGTCGCCGTCCGACGCGAAGCGCCCCAGCCCGGTCCACGGCGACGCCGCGCTGCTGCTGTCCTCGATCCAGCCGGCGCTGCCCGTGTCCCCGGTGTCGCCGGACTCGTCGGCCTCGTAGGCGTCGACGAGGTTGTGCAGGATCCGGCTGCTGCAGGCGTCCTCGGACTGGTCGGTGACCTGGACCTCGAACCGCCAGATCCCCGTCAGGTCGAAGTCGGTGGCCCGGTTGCAGCCCAGCGGTGCGAGGCCGGCGGTCACCAGGACCCCCGACACCCGGGCGCGGCAGAGACGAGGCGTGGAGGGAGCCATGCGGAACTCCGGGAAGTGGGAAACCGGACGGTAGACTGCCACACTTGTGAACCACGGGCTGCCCGGTCAGGGGAGGGGGGCGTCGGGGGTGGAGACCAGCCAGCGGGCGCGGCTGCCCTGGCGCACCCCCTCGTGGTAGGCGGCGGCGCTGCCTTCGTGCCGCCAGTGCGGCATGACCTCGTCGGCCGCGGGGCCCCAGGCATCGCCGAGGGCCCGGCCCAGCCCGGCGGCGAAGGCGGCCTCCAACGCCGGGGGGCGCAGCGCCGATTCGGGGATGTCCACCGGGGCCGGTTGCCAGCGCGCGGCGCGGTCGCGACCCCAGCGTCGCCCGGCGCAGAAGGCGCGGGCCGCCTGGACCTCGTCGCCGTCCGGGGAGGAACCGTCGGCGAGCCGGGACCGGAGACCCGCCTCGTCCGTCGCGTGGGCGAGGGGAGCGTCGGCGGCGCCACCGTCGACCCGGCGCCAGCAGATCGCCCGGCGCGCCGCCGCCCTCCAGTCGGCCGGCCAGGTCGCCGACAGCATCGCCAGCAGGCGGTGGGCCCGACGCAGGGACGCCGCATCCCCGTCGGCGTCGGGATCGAGGCGATCGGTGAGGGCGGCGGCCACCCCTTCGGCCCAGGCGGTGCCTCGGTGAAGGGGCGGCTCCAGCGTGGGGGCTTCGACCCGGCGCTCGGGGTCGGGCAGGGCGGCGAGGAGGGCGTCGCGTCCGTCGGCGTAGGCCGCGAACTCGCGCAGGAGCCGGTGCGACGACGCTGCGGCGACGACCCGCAGGTCGCGGGGCAGCGCCCAGCTCGCCTGCTCGCGGAAGTACTCGAAGTCGGCGGCCCGCATGTGCCGTGCGCCGGCATTGGGGAACGGGGACACGAGGCTGGCGGCACGGTGGCCGACCCCGGCGAGGATCCACGGCAGCACCAGCAGGATCGCGCCGAGCCGGCGTCCCGCGGCGAGCAGGCGGCCGGCCGCCAGGCAGACCGTGACGGCACCGACGATCACCACGGGCGCGGCGTAGCGCACGTCGCCGGCCGTGGGGACGACCCCGGGCGGCGCCACCGAGAGCTGGAACCGCACCACGAGGTAGACGGCCAGCCAGGCGAGGACCAGGAACGCCGGCAGGCGCGCAGGCCCGGGCCGGCGGATCGTCGTGACCACCGCCGCCAGGGCCGAGATCGCCGCCGTGACCCCGGCGACGGGACCCCAGACCGGGTCGCGGATCCCCAGCATCCCCGCGAGCTGGCGAGGTGGGACGAGGGTGGCCAGCTTCGCCGGGATCCGGGCCAGGGAGGGCAGGCTCTCGCCGGGCTCGTAGATGGTGGACAGCGGGCTCTCGCCCGTCAGCCACCAGCGCGCCAGAGCCGGGCCGAAGCCGATGATGACGCCCGGGACCAGCCAGGCGATGGACGCCCTCCGGCGCTCGACCACGAGGAAGGCGCCGACGGCCACCACGGCGAACGCTGCCGACAGCCCGCTCCAGCAGCCCAACCCGAGCAGCACACCGACGCCGAACCAGCGGCGCGGACGGTCGCCGGCGACCAGGGCGCCGGCCAGGGTCAGGAGGACGGCGGTGCTGGCCTCGTAGTGGTTGCCCCAGGCGACGAGCCCCAGGCGGGTCCACGAGGGCGGGGTGGCGACGACCAGCGCGGCCACCAGCAGCCCCGCCGTCCGGCCCAGGCGCCACCAGGTGACGGCCGCCACCGTGCCCAGCGCCACCGCACCCAGTCCCATCGGGACGAGCTTCCAGGTGTGCAGGCTCGGCGGCAGCCAGGACAGCAGCAGGGAGTAGAGCCCGGCATCGAGGGTGCAGCCCCCGCAGAACGGCCGGTACTGCAGCGGCATCAGCGCCGCCACCCCCAGGGCGTGCACCGCTTCGCCGTGGGCGGCGTTGTACAGCTCCTCGGGGTCCAGCTCCACCACCCGTGGCTGCATCAGCAGCAGCTCCTGGAGGAGCCAGAAGACCGACGCGGCGGCGATCCCGACGGCCACGGGGCCGCCCGGAGGGGACGGGCGAGTGGGGTCGCGGCGGGGCGTCACGTCGGGAGCCTACAGCCTGGGGCGGCCCACCGGCGGGGCGCCTCGCCCGGTGTGGACGTCCGGCACGACGACGGCCGGGCTCGAGGGCCCGGCCGTGCTGCCGTGGGGATGGCTCAGAGCCAGGACTTCAGCTTGTCCTCGTCGAGGCGGGCCGGGTGACCGCGCCAGACGATCTTGCCGTCCTTGACCACCGCGGCGGCCGGGATGCCGCTGACGTTGAAGTAGGACGACAGCGTGCCGTCCTCCTTGGCGATGGGGTACTTCACGCCCTTTTCCTTGATGAACTCCTCCACCTTCTCGTCGGAGGAGGACCGGGTCACCTTGGTCAGGCCGATCACCTTCAGCCCCTGCGGGCCGAGCTTCTCGTAGAGGGCCTCGAGCTTGGGGACCTCGCGCTGGCAGTGGGGGCACCAGGCCTCCCAGAAGACCACCAGGGTGGTGCCCTGGTTGTCCAGCTTGATGTCGTTCTCGCCCTGGTACCACTTCTCGATCTTCCACTCGGAAGGCGCGTCCTTGCCGATGACCTGCAGCTCGGCGTTGAGCTTGCGGGCCTTGCGGAAGGCCAGCGTGTCGCCGTAGTCCTTCTCCAGCGTGGCCATCTTGGTCTTGGCGGTGTCGAAGTCGCCGTTGCGCATGGCCTCGGCGATCTCCTTGAGCAGGGCGTCGGCGGCGCTCTCCTTCTCGGAGTCGGCGCCCGCACCGGCCTTGTTGGCGCTGCCCGCCTTGGCGTTGGACGCCGACAGGCTGTCGACCTTCTTCTCGAGTTCGTCGATCCGCTGGTTGAGCTGGTCGACCTGGTCGGCGGTCGCGCAGCCGCCGAGCAAGGCGGCGGCGAGGAGGAGGGGACGCAGGTTCATCGGGGACTCCAGGGCTGGGCGTTCAGACGGCACGAGCAGCAGGGCGCGGTTGCCTGGTTGGCAACGTCGGGCCGAACCACGGGGTCTGCCCCCTAGCCGCGTGACCGGCCCGTCCGCAAGTGCGGTGGGTGAAACCGCTGCGTCGCACCGCCACCCAATTGCGGCCGGCGGGCGGTGATATAATAGTTTTATGGTAGCATATCTGCATACTTGAGTCCGCCCGGGGCCGCTGTTGCGGTCCGGAGGAGCACCGGATAGCCCGCCGCTCGTTCCCCACGGCTCCTACGGACGCTCCCGGAGGTCTTCGAGCCCCCATCGGGGGGGCAACCATCCCGCATCCCCGGGATGGGCCTGGCGACGAAGACAAGGTCGAGCCACTCGATCCTCCTCCTGGCGCAGACCCCGAGGCTGCAGATGCTGCAAGCGGTCATCTTCTACCTGCTCGCGATTGCGACGGTGCTCTCCGGACTGGCGGTGATCACCCGGCGCAACCCGATCGCCTCCGCGGTCTCGCTGGTGGTCACCTTCTTCTTCCTGGCCGCGCTCTACGTGATGCTGGGCGCCCACTTCGTCGCGGTGACCCAGGTGCTGGTCTACGCCGGCGCCGTCATGGTCCTGTTCGTGTTCGTGATCATGCTGCTCAACCTGCGGGGCACGGACCCCCGGGAGCTGCCGGACCTCGCTCCGCGGGGGCTCGTCGGGCTGGCCGTGGCCGGGTTCATCGGCATGGGGCTGGTGGTCTCCATCGATGCCCTCCGCCTCGTGGACATGGGTCCGGTCGCCGACGACTTCGGCACCATCCAGCAGGTCGGGACCATCATCTTCGACGGCACCTACCTGCTTCCCTTTGAAGTCGCCTCCGCCCTCCTGACGGTGGCGATGGTCGGTGCGGTCGTGCTCGCCAAGCGGGAGATCTGATGGACCAGGTCGGTCTCTACCCGGTGCTCTTCACGAGCGCCCTGTTGTTCGGTCTCGGCGTGACCGGCGTGCTCACCCGCCGCAACGTCCTGATCGTGTTGATGAGCATCGAGCTGATGCTCAACGGGGTCAACCTCGCCTTCGTGGGCTTCGCCCGGCACCTGGGGCAGGTCGACGGCCACGCCTTCGCCATCTTCGTGATGGCCGTGGCGGCCGCCGAGGCCGCCGTCGGCCTGGCTCTGGTCCTGCTGCTGTTCCGGCACAAGACCTCCGTCGATCTCGAGACCTTCGACCTGCTGAGGGGCTGAACCGTGAATCCCGCGCTCCTGAGCCTCGTTCCTGGCTTTCCGCTGCTTGGCGTGATCGTCATCGCCCTGCTCAACCGCAAGGCGAGCCGGGTGGTCGCGGGCAGCATCGCCACCGCGATGGTGGCGCTGTCGGCGGTGCTGTCCTTCTGGACCCTGTTCACCCTGGTCGGCGCCCACGGCGAGCTGGAATCGCTCCACACCGTGCTCTATCGCTGGATCGACGTCGGAGGGGTCGACGTGAACATCGCGTTCATGGCCGACCCGCTGACGGCGGTGATGATGTGCGTGGTGACCGGGGTCGGCTCCCTCATCCACCTCTACAGCATCGGCTACATGGATGATCCCGCCGATGCCAACAGCACCTGGCGGTTCTTCACCTACCTGAACCTGTTCGTGTTCAGCATGCTGTTGCTGATCATGGGCGACAACTTCCTGGTCATGTTCGTCGGCTGGGAAGGGGTGGGCCTGTGCAGCTACCTGCTGATCGGGTTCTGGTACTCGAACACCGAGTTCGCCAAGGCCGGCAAGAAGGCCTTCGTCACCAACCGGGTGGGCGACTTCAGCTTCCTGCTGGGGCTGTTCCTGCTGTTCTGGTCCCTCGGTGAACACGCCACTCTGCAGTTTTCGGAGCTGAAGGAGGTGCTGGGCGCCCACCCCGAGCTGGTCGGCGGGCACGGGGGCACCCTGGTCACCGCGATCTGCCTGCTGCTGTTCGGCGGGGCGACCGGCAAGAGCGCCCAGATCCCCCTGTTCGTGTGGCTGCCCGACGCCATGGCCGGCCCGACGCCGGTCTCGGCGCTGATCCACGCGGCCACCATGGTCACCAGCGGCATCTACATGATCTGCCGCCTCAACTTCCTGTTCGCCATGGCGCCGGTGGCCATGGGGGCGGTGGCGACCATCGGCGCCCTGACCGCCTTCCTGGCGGCCACCATCGCCGTCAGCCAGAACGACATCAAGAAGGTGCTGGCCTACAGCACCGTCAGCCAGCTCGGCTACATGTTCCTCGGCGTGGGCGTCGGCGCATTCACCGCCGGGTTCTTCCACGTCATCACCCACGCCTTCTTCAAGGCGCTGCTGTTCCTCGGGGCCGGCGCGGTCATCCACGCCATGCACCACGAGCAGGACATGCGGCACATGGGCGGGCTGCTCGGCAAGATGAAGATCACCGGGTGGACGATGATCATCGCCTGGCTGGCGATCATCGGCTTCCCGGGCTTCTCCGGCTTCTTCAGCAAGGACGAGATCCTCTGGCTGACCTTCGCCGCCGACCCGGCGCAGGTGGCCCTGTTCGGCCCCACCGTGCCCCTGCCGAAGTTCCTGTGGGGCATCGGGTTCATCACCGCGATCCTGACGGCCTTCTACATGAGCCGCCTGGTGTTCATGACCTTCTTCGGCGAGTTCCGGGGCGGGAGGCACGGACATGGCGATGACCACGGCGACGATGGCAACGCGCACGCCCACGAACCGCACGAGGTCTCGCCGGTGATGTGGGGGCCGCTGGTGGTGCTGGCGGTGCTGTCGGTGTTCGGCGGGCTCCTGAACCTGCCCCACTGGCTGCACGCCGGGAACCTGACCGGCTGGCTGCACCACTTCCTCGAACCGGTGTTCGAGGATGCCCACATGCGCTTCGACGCAGCCCCCGAGCACCTCGAGCTGCGCATCATGGCGCTGACCATCGGGGTCGTCTTCTTCACCATCTACGCCGCCTGGCAGATGCTGATGAAGAACCCCGAGATCAAGCACCAGATCGAGCACTTCATCCCCGACTTCGCCATCGCCGGCAGCATCAACAAGTGGTGGGTCGACGAACTGTACGAGTTCGCGATCATCAAGCCGCTGGTGCTGGGCAGCCGCCAGGTGCTGTGGGCCATCGTCGACGCCCTGGTCATCGACGGGGCGGTCAACGGCACCGCCCGCCTGTTGTCCGGGGCCAGTCGGGCCTACGGCCAGCGGGTGCAGGTCGGCAAGGTGCAGGTGTACGCGCTGGCGTTGGCCTCGGGGGCCGCCCTGCTGATCTTCGCCTTCGCGGTGGGGAGCTGAGATGGACCACCTGCTGAGCATCATCACCTTCCTGCCGCTGGTCGGTGCCCTGGCGGTCTTCGCCAGCCCGGGGGCCACCGCGCGGTGGCTGGCCCTGGGCGTCTCCGGCCTCACCTTCCTGTTGTCGGTGCCGCTGTGGTTCCTGTACGACCCGGCCGGGACCGGCCTGGAGGGCTGGCACACCATGCAGCTCGTCGAGGGGCCGTACCCGTGGATCGCGGACCTCGGCATCTCCTACATGGTGGGGATCGACGGCATCGCCCTGCTGCTGGTCCTGCTGACCACCCTGCTCACTCCGATCGTCATCTACAGCAGCTTCAGCTCGGTCCACGAAAAGGTCAGCCAGTACATGGGCTTCATGCTGGTCCTCGAGACCGGCATGCTCGGGGCCTTCGTCGCCCTCGACACCTTCCTGTTCTACGTGTTCTGGGAGCTGATGCTGATCCCGATGTACTTCATCATCGGGATCTGGGGTGGCCCGAACCGGATCTACGCCGCGGTCAAGTTCTTCATCTACACCGTCGTCGGCAGCCTGCTGATGCTGGTGGCGATCCTGGCGCTGTACTTCTTCCACCACGCCCAGCAGGGCTTCTGGTCGGCCAGCATCCTCGACCTGTACCACGTGGTCCTGCCGTACCGCACCGAGTTCTGGCTGTTCATCGCCTTTGCCCTGGCCTTCGCCATCAAGGTGCCGATGTTCCCGGTGCACACCTGGCTGCCGGACGCCCACGTCCAGGCACCCACCGGCGGGTCGGTGATCCTCGCCGGCGTGCTGCTCAAGCTCGGGACCTTCGGGTTCCTGCGGTACGCCATGCCGCTGTTCCCGCAGGCCACCCACGAGCTGGGCCCGGTCATCGCCGGACTGGCGGCCATCGGCATCGTCTACGGTGCGCTGGTCGCCATGGTCCAGGACGACATCAAGAAGCTGGTGGCCTACAGCTCGGTGAGCCACATGGGCGTCGTGATGCTGGGCCTGTTTTCGTTCAACACCGAGGGCGTCTCCGGCTCGGTCTACCAGATGCTCAACCACGGCCTGTCCACCGGGGCGCTGTTCCTGCTGGTGGGCATCATCTACGAGCGGCGACACACCCGGCTGATCGCCGAGTACGGCGGGTTGGCGACGGCGGTGCCGAAGTTCTCGGTGGTGATGCTCATCGTCACCTTCAGCAGCATCGGCCTGCCCGGGCTCAATGGCTTCATCGGCGAAGCCCTGTCCCTGCTCGGCTCGTTTCACGCCCACCCCGTCGCCACGGTGGTCGGTACCTCGGGGGTGATCTTCGGGGCCGTCTACATGCTGTGGATGGTCCAGCGGGTCATCTTCGGCCCGTTGACCAACCAGGCCAACAAGGAACTCACCGACCTCACCGGGCGGGAGATCCTGTACCTGGCGCCGATCCTCGCCCTGATCTTCGTCATGGGCCTGGCTCCTCGGCCGTTCCTGCAGGTCATGGAGCCGTCGGTGGACCGGGTACTGCAGCAGGTGAACCGCGAGGTCGACCTGCTGGCGGTCACCGAGTCGGCCGCGCATTCCGGCGATGCGGTTCGCGGCGCCCATGGAGGTGAGCGGTGATGTTCGACCCTGGAGAGCTGAACTTCATCGGGCCGGAGATCGCGGTCTTCGTGTTCGCGCTGCTCGTGCTGGTGCACGACGTGATGTTCAAGCAGCGCAACGCCACCATCTCCATGGGCGTGAGCCTGATGGGGCTGGCGACCGCGGCGGTGCTCAACCTGCTCAACATGCAGGCGGTGGACGTGCCGCGGGAAGCCTTCGCCGGCGCCATGGCGGTGGATGGCTTCGGCTTCTTCCTCAACTTCATCGTGCTGCTCGCCGCTGCGGGGGCGTTGCTCATCAGTCACGACTTCCTGCGGCGCATCGACGTGGACGTGCCGGAATTCAACCCGCTGGTGCTGTTCGTCGCCTTCGGGATGATGTTGATGGGATCGGCCAACGACCTCATCCTGCTCTTCATCTCGCTGGAGGTGATGAGCCTGGGCGTGTACGTGCTGTGCGGCATCAACCGCGGCGAGCTGGCGTCGGCGGAGGCTGCGCTCAAGTACTTCGTGATGGGTGCCTTCGCGTCCGGCTTCCTGCTGATGGGGATCGCCTTCGTCTACGGCGGCATCGGCAGCACCCGGATCTCGGCGGTGGCCCAGTGGTTCGCCATCGAGGGCAACGGCATCGCGGGCAACCCGCTGATCGGTGTCGGCGTGGCCCTGCTGCTGGTCGGCTTCGGGTTCAAGGTCGCGGCGGCGCCGTTCCACATGTGGACCCCCGATGTCTACCAGGGGGCGCCGACCCCGGTGACGGCGTTCATGGCGACCGGGGTGAAGGCCGCGGCCTTTGCCGCCCTGTCCCGGGTGCTGCTGGTGGCCCTGCTGGGGCAGAACCTCGAGTTCCACACCGCCCTGTGGCTCATCGCGGCGGGCACCATTCTCATGGGCAACATCGGGGCCCTGGTCCAGGATGACCTCAAGCGCATGCTCGCCTACAGCTCCATCGGGCACGCCGGCTACCTCCTGATGGCGCTGGTGGGCGCCCCGGCCGCCGGCCTGGCCGACAACCCCCGGCTCGGGGGGATCCTGTTCTACCTGCTGGCCTACACCGTCATGACGGTGGGCGCCTTCGCCGTCCTGTCCTTCTTCACCCGCGACGGCGTCGAGGACACCCGGATCAGCCGGCTGGGCGGCCTCGCCGACCGGCACCCGGCGGTGGCGCTGGCCCTGAGCATCTGCCTGCTCTCCCTGGCCGGCGTGCCGCCGACCATGGGCTTCGTCGGCAAGTTCTACCTGTTCGCGGCGGCCATCGAGGGAGGGGCCATCGGCATCGCGGTGGTCGGTGCCATCGGGGGGGCCATCGGCATCTACTACTACCTGCGGCCCATCGTGGTGATGTACATGCACCCCGAGCCTGCCGACCGGGTGGAGCTGGCGATGAACCCCGCGGCGCTGGGGGTGCTGGGTGTGGCGACCGTGGCGGTGCTGGTGTTCGGGCTGGTGCCGGGTTCGCTCATCGAGGTGGCCCAGGACAGCCTGCTCAGCCTCGCCGCCTGGGGCGGCGTCTGAGTGGCCCGGCACGGCGGGGCGTGCGATCGCCGTCGCCCGCACGCCGTCGGGGGGCGGGTCAGCGAACGATGAAGGTGGTGGTCGCCACGCGGCCGTCGACGGCGAAGTGGGCGGTCAGCAGGTAGTCGCCGGGATCGAGTTGCCCCCAGTCCAGGGCCGTCTCGGCGCTCTCCCCGCTGTCCAGCTCGGTCTGGCGGGTGCTCTCGTAGCAGTCCAGCGCCTGGTAGCGACCCGTGCCGGTTTCGACCTCCACGAGGTCGAAGCCGCTGACCAGGCAGCGTTCGGGCTGCTCGATGGTGACCGGGCCATCGCAGGGGTTGCTCACCCGGCCGACGGCGGTCACCGGCTCGCCCTCGTGGAGCTGGTCGCGGGAGCCGTCCGGCGGATCGTCGCTGCGGCGGACACCGGCGTCCCATTGCAGGTCGTCCAGGGTGCAGGCCGAGTCCCCGCTTCCGCCATCGTCGCCCAGCGTGACGCCTCCGGCGTCCCCGGTGTCGAGGGCGTCGTCCTGGGGTTGCGGGGCCCCGGTGTCTCCGACCGGTGCGCCCCGATCGATGACCCGGCTCTCTGTGCCCCCGGCACAGGCCAGCAGGACGATCGGCGGAAGCAGGGCGAAGACGCGATGCACGCGGGGCGCTCCACGGGAAGCGGGGGTGGATGGAAGGTAGACGGGCCACGCGGCGGTCGAAGGATCGACTTGTCGAAAAATGTCACGATGGATGGTTTGCGGCCCGCCAGGCCTCCATCGCATGAGAAAATTTTCGATTACCTCTGTCGGGCGGCAATCCGTGGCGTCGCCACCAGCCTGGTGCGGTGGCGCCCCGTCGTCGCGCATGCACCCGTCGCGCACGCACCCGGTCGCCCACGCACCGTCACCGCACAGGGACAGGCTCCGGTCGGCATCCCGCAGGATAGCCGGGCAAATCGGGACCTGCCGGACTGCGTGCGCCGGTCGGTCCAGCGGCCGGGCCGAGGGACACCGCGCTGAAGCCGGGCGGATCGAGCCGCGGGGTGGGCGGGTCAGGCTGGGGCGGGGCGAGGGAGCCGCTGCGCCCCATCCACCATCCGGGCCGGGGGGCGGCCGCTCCGGTCGACCGGGAGGGGTTGCTCAGATCTGCTTGGGGATGGCCCGCACCTGCAGCATGTCGATGTTGGCCTCGACGAAGCCCTGGGTCGAGAGCTGCACCTCGATGCCGGGCGACCAGCGGAGCTGCAGGTCTTCGTCGTCCTTGGCCAGCTCGGCGAAGGAACTCTCGGTCATCAGCCGGGGTTCCCCGTCGGGGTCGTCGTCGGCGGGCGCCAGGGTGCCGACCATGGTGTCGCTGAAGGCCTTCACCGTCCCCTCCAGCGGCACCTCCTTCGTCTCCAGGACGTTGCCGTTCTTGTCCTTGATGGTGGCGAGCAGGACGATGTCGGTCATGTCGAACTTGCTCTTGTTCGCCAGCATGAGCTGGAAGACCGTGATGTTGTCGCGCCGCTGGTCGGGGAGCTGCATCCAGCTCGCGTTCTTGACGAAGATGTAGCGGTCCGGGTTGTAGATCGGGTCGTAGTCCTGGCGGGTCTCCTTGTCGGCAAAGAAGTAGCCGGGAACGACCTCGTCCACCTTCACCCAGCCCTGCTGGCCGTCGTGCTCGACCTGGTACCAGTCCCCGCGCTTGGCCAGGAGCTGGACCTTGCTGTCCTTGGGGATCGAGGCGATGGTCTTGCCATCGGGCTGGGCGCGGAGAGGAGCGGGATCGGCGGTGACCAGCATCTCGGTGAGCTGGAGCCCTCCTTCGCCGAACAGGTCCAGGTTCTGGGCCTCGGGGACCTTCTGGGCAAAGTAGAAGAACCCGTAGCCGGCGACCGCCAGGAGCACGACCAGCACGCCGATGATGAGCGGCGTGCGGTTGGGGCGGGGCAGGTCGTCGTCGTCGTAGTCCGGTCCACCGCCGCCCTGCTGGAGTTCCGAGGCCAGTTCGGGCAGCTCGGAGGCGTACAGCCAGTCGGAGGCGCCCGGCGGCTGGATCATGTCGCCCGGCCCCAGCTTGCCGTCCCGAGCGAGCTGCTGCAGCTCGCCCAGGTCCTGGACCGTGAACTGCCGGTCACCCTGCGTCACCAGCCATCGCGCCATGGAGATCTCCCGATGCCGTGCGCATCGAGGCGCACGAGGGTTTGTTTGGAACCACCCGTGCTTACCGTGGCCATCGGAGGGGGGTCAAGACGAGCCCGCGGTCCCCGCCGTCCTTTGACCCAGGCTTTGCACCCCGGGGCCGGGGCGGGGGAGAGGGTGGACCACGCGCGGCACGGGGGATAGGCCCCGCGCACCATGCCGTTCCGACCCCTCCGTCTGCTGATCCTGTTCGACGACACCCGCGGCTATTGCGGGCGGGTCGTGCCCCGCATGAAGGAGATGCTCGAACAGCGGGCCTTCCTGGTGGACGTGCACCGCATCCAGGACGGACCGGTGGACATCACGCCCTATGCCGGGCTCGTCATCGGCACCCCGGTCTTCGGCCTGGGGATCAAGGGGGTGGGGCCGACGCCGGCCCTCACGAAGTTCATCGAGGATCTCGAGGATCTCGATGAGAAGAAGGTCGCCCTGTTCTGCGTGTACGAACTGCGCCCCGGGACCACCTTCGACCGGATGAAGGGGCTGATCCTGGAGATGGGGGCGGACTTCGTGGCGGCGCATGGCTACTGGTTGCTGCGCCCTCGCCACCAGGAGCACATCATCCCGGCGGAGTGCATGGTCCGGATCCGGTGACCGGGTCCGGTCGCTCGCGAACCCGGACGAGGAACCCCCGGCATGTCGGCCGCCGCCTTCGCTCGTGAACTGGTCGAGGCGGAGCATCGGCTGCGGGGTTTCGGGCTCAGCGGGCGGGCGGCCTATGCCGCGCTCTGCCGGCACCTCGCGGCCCGACTCGACCTGCCGCGACACCTGTGGCTGGAGGGTCCCGACGCACCGCCGGAGGCGGGCCTGGATCGGCTGCCGCTCACCGGCGAGCTGGACCTGTTCGGGCTCGCCTACGAGCGCTTCTTTCCCGAGGTGTTCAAGGCGCGGCACGGCCAGTTCTTCACGCCGCGACCGCTGGTCGAACTGATGGCCGACCTCGCCGGGGCCGGCCCGGGGGACCGGGTGCTGGATCCGACCTGCGGGTCGGGCAGCTTCCTCGTCGTGGCCCACGCCCGTGGCGCCGACGTCGACGGGATCGAGGTCGACCCCGAGCTGGTGGCCCTGTGCCGCCTCAACCTCAAGCTCCACGGCGCCGATCCGCGGGCGGTGCGCGAGGCCGACCTGTTTCGGGCGCCGGCCCTGTTCGAGGGGGGCGTCTTCGACGAGGGCGATCGCTGGGACGTGGTGATGGCCAATCCCCCGTTCTCGATCGACCTCGGGGATGCCGCCGCCCTGGGCCGGGCCAACCTGGGCCAGGGCCGCAGCCAGGTCGGCAGCGACGAGCTGTTCCTCGCCGCGTGCTGGCGGGCGCTGCGGCCCGGGGGGCGGCTGTGCGTCCTGGTGCCCCAGACCGTGGTGTCCAGCCCCCGACAGGCGCCGCTTCGCGCCTGGCTCGCCGCCCGGTTCGTCCGGCGGGCCATCGTCTCGCTGCCCGAGGGGATCTTCCGGCCCTTCGGCGGCACCGGCGCCCGGGCGTGCGTGCTCTGCCTGGAGCGCAAGCCGGCCCGACTCCGGCCCTGGGCGGCCGCGGTGGTGACCAACCCGGGCTACGACCCGGCCCGCCGGAACTACCATCCCACCGAGCCGGACGAGCTGACCCGGTTGCGCCTCGGCGGTCCGGACAGCGGGTGGCGACAGCTCGATGCCGAGACGGCCGGGTGGGACCCGGAGGTGTTGCTGGGCAGCAGCGGGATCGCGACCGGGGTGCCCACCGTGCCGCTGCTCGGGCTCGCCGAGTACGCGCCGCGGATCATCCGGCCGGCGGAGGATCCCGACCGCTCGTGGACCGAGATCGACCTGGCCGACATCGACAAGTCCACCGGCGAGGTCGCCCGGGCCCGGACCCGTTGCGGGGCCGAGATCCAGGGCAACAAGGTGGGCTTCGAAGACGGAGACATCCTGTTTGCCCGGATCCGCCCGGCCCTGAACAACGTCGCCATCGCCTCCCGCCCTCGGGACGGACTCGACGCCGCGATGTGCGGATCGGCCGAGTGGCTGCGCCTCGTCCCCCGGCGGGAGGCCGGCTTCGTCCTGACCGCAGCGCGCTCCCCCTGCGCGCGGCGGCAGCTCCAGGCCGCCGGCGGCCAGACCCGCCCGCGGATCCGGGTGGGAGATCTCGCCGGGGTCGCGGTGCCCGATCCGGGCCCGCAGGCCCGGGCCCGCATCGATGCCATGGTCCGAGCCGCCCACGCCCGCCGGCGGGCCGACCGGCTGCTGCTGGACCGGGTAGACGCCGCCTACGCCGCCTTCGGTCGCGGCGAGCTGGATGCGGAGGCCCTCATCGCCACCCTCGAGGACATCGAGCGGAAACGCCGGGCGGCCGAGGAGGGCGAACCGGGGTGATCAGCCCCAGGTGCGGGCCAGGCAGCCGGCGATGGTCCGGGCCAGGCGTCGGGCCCGTCCGGGGGTGATCAGCAAACCCTGGTTCAGCTCCAGCTCCAGGTGCTCCACCCCGTGGGACCGGCCATGGCGATCCGCGGCGTAGATGAGCCCCTCGCGCCCGCTGTAGGGCTCGTTGAGCGCCACCTGGAGCCCGGGTTCGGCGAGGTGCGCGGCAAGGGAGCGGGCCCGGTCCTCGTGTCGGTCGAACAACACCCCGACATCCATCGGCCGGACGCGGCGGTTCCAGATCGGCGTGAAGCTGTGGACCGACACCAGCACCACTGTACCGACCCGGCGGGCCCGTCCCAGCGCAGCGTCGATCTCGTCGTGGTAGGGGCGGTGGTAGTGCAGCACCCGGCGGAGGACCTCGGCCTCGGCGAGGTGCTGGTTGAACGACAGGGGGACTCCCTCGACGTGCTGGCGCACGAGGTCGGGGTGCTCGGGCGGGCGGTTGGCGTCGATGACCAACCGGGAGAACCGGGCCAGGACGGCGGCACCGCCCAGCACCCGCACCAGCTCCCGTGTCGCGGTGCGGGCGCCGATGTCGTAGCCCCAGTGGGTCCGCAGCCAGGTCCGGTCGGAGGGGGTGGTCCGCAGCGGTGCCGGGACCCGGGGGGAGGCGTGCTCGCAGGTGAACAGCCAGCGCCCGGGAACACCGAACCGTTCCCAGGCCTCGGCGCGCGTTTCGAGACCGGTGGAGGGGGGCATGGAGT
>RFKJ01000716.1 GCA_003694325.1 Deltaproteobacteria bacterium | reverse complement strand
CCACGTCGTGGTCGCGCGTACTGCGGCCGCGCAGCGGCCGCCGCGGGGGTGCGCCGAAGGCGCAAGGGGGTCGCGAGACCCCCTCCAAAGACGCCGATGGTACCGAAGGCCCCAGGTTCCGGTGGACGGACACATCTGGTGTCCGAAGTACCCGGGAGGAACTTGGGGCCGCAGGTACCAGCCCCCCCCGCGCCGCCGCTCACCAGCCCCGGTCCACCTCTCCCAACCCCCCGCCGCGCACGAGCCGACCCACGGCGGCGAGGCTCGGGTGCAGCACGCCGTCGTCCTCCCAGTAGGGGGCCACCTCGCGCACCGCGGCCCGGGCCCGCTCGACCGCCGGGGCCAGGGTCACCGGCTCGTCCGGCAGGCGCCCGCCGTCGGCCGCGTAGCCGATGCCCCGGCGGCGCATGTCCAGCGCCTGGGCGGCGAGCAGGGCCTCGATGGCCACGACGTCGGCGGCGCACTCCAGCGCCTCCAGGGCGGTGCGCGCGGCGACCGGGGCCATGGAGTTGTGGTCTTCGTGGTGCTGGACGGTGGGGATGGAGTCCACCGAGGCCGGGTGGGCCAGGCCCTTGATCTCGCTGGCCAGGCTGGCGGCGGTGTACTGGGCCAGCATGAATCCACTGTTCAGGCCGGTCCCCTGCACCAGGAAGCTGGGCAGTCCCGGCGTGAGCTGGCCGTAGGTCAGGCGGTAGGTCCGACGCTCCGAGATGGTGGCGATCTGGGCCACCGCCAGCTTGAGCTGGTCCATGGCCAGGGCAATGGGCGCCCCGTGGAAGTTGCCGGCCTCCACCCACTCGGCCGGCCCGTCGTCGACCGGAAACAGCAGCGGGTTGTCGCTGGCACCGTTCAGCTCGCGGTCGACGGTCGCCTGCACCTGGTCGATGACGTCGGCGGCGGCGCCGAGGACGACCGGCGCGCAGCGGATGCTGAACGCGTCGGGCTTCCGGCCCCGCCGCACCTGGACCGACCCGGCGAGCAGCTCCCGCAGCCGCCTTGCGACCCGCTGGCCGCCGGGGTGCCCCCGGGCCGCCTGGGGTCGGGGATCGATGCAGCCGGCGTCCGCGCCCACCGCGTCCATGGTCATGGCCGCGGCGACGATGGCGGCCTCGACCAGGCGGCGAGCCCGGGCCACCGCGATGGCTGCCATGGCGGCGCTCAGCGAGATCCCGTTGATCAGGGCCAGCGCCTCCTTGGGGGTGGGCGAGAAGGCCGGCAGGCCCGGCGGGCGGTCGACGTAGCCACAGGCCACCGCCGCGATGTGGGCCAGGGGAGCGAGATCGCCGGCCGCCCCCACGCTGCCCTGGGAGGGCACCCGGGGGAGCACCCCCTGGTCGAGCATGGCGACGAGGACCTCGGCGGCTTCGGGCCGGCACCCGCTCACCCCCTGGGCCAGCATGTTGGCCCGCGCCGCGATGGTCGCCCGGACGACGGGATCGGGCAGCGGATCCCCCACGCCGGCGAGGTGGCCGACCACGAAGGCCCGGGTCATCTCGGCCACCGGGAGGTCCCGGGCGTGCTCTCCCACCAGCCACCGTCGCTTGCTCTCCAGCGCCGACGGGCCCGGCGGGGTGGCGGCGGCGTTGTCGGCCATCCGTCGGCGGGCCTCCTCGGCCAGCCGGACGGGCTCACCCAAGGCGATGCGGTGCAGCGCCTCGGCGGTCAGGTCGTGGCCGGTGAGGGTGATCACGGCACCTCCAGCAGCGCCGGGAGCCGCGGCCGGAAGCTCCCCGCGGCGATGCCCCGGACCAGGGTCTCCACCAGCTCTCCCGGAGGGCGGGCCGGGTCCAGCCCGCCGAGCAGCTCGTCGACCCAGGCCAACCCCGCGCCGGTCCCGACCCCGACGCAATCGACGCCCTCCTCCTGCTGGCGGAAGCGCAGGGCCTGGGCCGCCCCCAGCAGCTCGATGGCGACCACCCGGCGGGCCGCTTCGAGCACCCGGGCGCAGCGCCGGGCGGCGGTGGTGCTCATCGCGACGTGGTCCTCCTGGTCCTCGCAGGTGGGGATGGAGTCGGCGGTCGCCGGCCAGGCCAGCGCCTTGCACTCGCTGACCAGGGCGGCCGCGGTCGTCTGGGGGAGCATCATGCCGAGGTCGGGCCGGTCCTGCCCGATGAGCGCCGGCGGCAGGCGCTGCGACAGGCTGCCGGTCGTCAACCGGTACAGGCGCCGCTCCGAGATGCTGGCCAGCTCGGTCAACGCCAGCTTGAGCCCGTCCATCGCCATGCCGACGGGTTCCCCGTGGAACAGGCCGGCGCTGAACGCCCGGTTGTCGGGGTCCAGCAGCGGCAGGGCGTCGTCCTCGTCGGGGGGCATGGCCTCGGGCAGGAGGATGAGGGGGTTGTCGGTGGCCGCGTTGAGCTCGACCGCCACCTGCTGGCGGACGAAGGCCACCTGGTCGCGCACCGCGCCGAGCACCGGCGGCGTGCAGCGCAGCGAGTAGGCGTCCTGGACCTTGTCCGGCACGCTGTCGACCAGCCGGCTGCCGGCGAGCAGGCGGCGGAGGTTGGCGGCACAGTCCCGGGCCCCGCGGTAGGGACGCAGGGCGTGGACCGCGGGGTGGAAGGCGCGGGAGGCGCCCCGCAGGGCGTCGATGCTCATGGCCGCCGCCAGCTCGGCCGCCAGCACCAGCACGGCGGCGTCGTGACAGCACAGGGCGGCGATGGCCGTCGTGAGCTGGGCACCGTTGGTGATGGCCAGGCCGTCCTTGGCTTCGAGGCGCAGGCGCGGGATCCCGGCCCGGGCCATGGCCTCCCCGGCCGGCAACCGCTCGCCGTCCAGCCAGGCCTCGCCGTGGTCCCCCTCGGCCATCACCAACCCCAGGTGGGCCAGCGGGGCCAGGTCGCCCGACGACCCGCAGCTCCCCCGCTCCGGCACCACCGGGGTCACCCCGGCGTCGAGCATCGCGCAGATGGTGTCCACCAGCAGCGGCCGGCAACCGCTGGCACCCTTGGCCAGGGCGTTGGCCCGCAGCAGCATCATCGCCCGCACCGTCGGCACCGGCACCGGGTCTCCCACCCCGGCGGCGTGGGACCGCACGAGGTTCAGCGACAGGGTCGCCCGCTGGGCCGGCGGGATCCGCACCCGAGCCAGGCTGCCGAACCCGGTGTTCACCCCGTACACCGGTCGGTCGCCGGTGCCCGCCTGCGCCACCCAGGCGTAGCTGCGCTCCATCCGGGCCCGGGCATCGTCGGCGAGCCGCACCGACCGCCCCCCCCGCGCCACCGCCACCACCGCGTCGAAGTCGAGGTGGTGGCCGTCGATGGTCAGCGGTTCCGACGAGTCGGGGGGGGTCGGAGCGGGGCTGGACGGAGCAGACGGCATCGCCAGGCTCTAACCGGAAGCCCTCCCCGGGGAGCGCCGCGGGCCGCCGTCCCCCGACCGCGCCGCTCCCCCGTAGGGCCGGTACAGCGGGTCGCCCACCCACACCATCATCCACCGGGCCAGCCGGGTGCTCTCGTAGGCCGCCTCGCCGAAGCTGGCGCCCTGGGTGAGGTAGAGGAAGAACTGGTCGTACTCCGGCATCCCGGCCACGTAGGGTTCGCTCACCGCCCCGAAGGTCGCCGTGATCCCCCGCTGCAACGCCACCGCCGACCAGTCCCGGTCGCCGCGGATGTCACAGGCGGAACAACTGTCCAGGTGCCCGCCGATGGCACCGGGAACCCACGTGAAGGCGTCATTGTAGTTGGCATAGGAGTACCACCCGGCGTAGTACAATGCGTCCGGACAGGACTCCGGCGCCGGGGGGGTCCCGAATTCCTCGCTGTTGCCGTCCCACACGACCGGGTACCACCCCAGCTCCTCGAACACCCGGCGGGTCCCCCACATGTTCCACTCGCCCGACTCGTAGGAGCCGAAGCTGTCGGTCTCCGGCGGCGTGTCGCCGTACCGGCCATCCACGTACACGGTCCCGGTGAGCTGCCCGGCCGCGGCCAGCTCCATCGCCTCGGCCGTGCGATCGATCAGCTCCAGGGCAGCGTCGGCGTCGACCCCGTCGATGCGGGCGACCTGGTAGAGCGGGTCGTCCTCGTACAGTCGCAGCAGGCCCCAGGGCAGGTACGGATCGTACTCGCCCGCCATGCTGTCCCCATGCTGCCACGCGGGGTTGTAGGTGGCCTCGGTCGCGTCCACCGCGTCGTCGAGCATGAACAGGAGGCTGTCGATGCTCACCGTCGCCTTGGAACCACTCCCCGAGATGTCGTCGATCCGTCCGGTCACCCGGTAGGGCACGCCATACACCGGGACGATGACGTGGACCTGGGGCCCCGCCGCATCGACGCAGGACCGCACCGCGTCGACGAATTCCGGGAAGTCGGCTCCATCCAGGGTCGCATCGGCGGCGGTGTCCACGGCACACAGCCGATCATCGGAGACCCCGTGCAGGGCCGCGTAGGACACCGCCACCTCCCGCGAGCCGTCGACCGAGGGGTTGTAGACGACGACCACCCGCTCCGCCTCCGAAAACCCCACCGTGTACACCCGGCTCGCCGTCTCGTCCGGACATCCCGCTGCGCTGGCGGTGACCTGCAGCTCCTCCGGTTCATCGACGTGCAGTCCGACCTCCAGGGGCAACGTCCACCGGACGACCGCCGTCCCGGCGGCTCCCCCCTCCACGGTCACCGACCCGGCGGTCACGGTGGCGGAGAGCATGGCTTCCGGGTCCACCTCGATGGAGAGGTCCACGGTCGACCCGGGGGTGAGCCGGTCGCCGTCCGGCAGCGGCCCCAGCAGCGCGCAGGGCGGCGCTCCGGTGTCGCCGGCGGGGGCGACGCCCCGGCCACAGGCCAGCAGCAGGAGAGCGGCAACCATGCCGCATCCTACCCCTCTCAAGGACCCGCAAGGAGATGTCACGAACCCGGTTGCCGGTGGCGACTCCCTCCCCCGGCGTCCACCATGGGATCGTCGGGACCTCTCCCGGCTGTTGCCCATTCCACCCCGGACATTGCCATGGCCCCGCTGGACCTCCGCGAAGACGTTGCCACCGACGAATCCCTGCCGGAGCTGGACGCCTCGCACATCGAGCTGATCGAGGCCGTCAAGCCCCCCGACGACCCGCCCCGGCGCAAGCTGCGCAAGCGGCTGGGACAGCAGCTCCTGGAGGCCGGCCTCATCGACGCCGCCCAGCTCAAGGAGGCCCTCGACTACCAGCAGGTCCACGGCGGCCGCCTGGGCTCGATCCTCGTCACCCTCGGCTTCCTGTCCGAGGATGACCTCAACACCGAGCTGGCCAAGCAGCTCGGGCTCCAGGTCTGCGGGGTGGAGAGCATCAACCCTCCGGCCGAGCTGCTGTCGCGGGTTCCCGCCGCCCTCATCCGAAAGCACGAGGTGGTGCCGCTGTCGCTTCAGGATCGGCACCTCGTGGTGGGCATGGTCGATCCCGGCAACGTCCAGGCCATCGACGAGCTGCGCTTCGTCCTGGACTGCCGGACCGTGGACGTCCAGCTCATCACCGAGACGACCTTCCGCCGGTTCCTGAACACCCGCTTCGCCACCGCGATGCTCATGGACAGTATCTCCGGTGATGCCCACCTGGAGGACACCCCGGTCGGGCTCGGGCCCGAGCTTCACACCGCCGGCGGCGAGGAACGCCGCGATCCCGTCCTCGACGACGCCGACGATCCCCCGGTGGTCCGGCTGGTGAACTACCTGCTGCTCGCCGCGGTGGAACGACGGGCCAGCGACATCCACATCGAGCCCTACGAGACCTTCTTCCGGGCTCGCTTCCGCATCGACGGCCGCCTGTACACGGTGTTGACCCCACCCCTGCGGATGCACCAGGCCACGATCTCCCGGATCAAGATCCTGGCCGGCATGGACATCAGCGACCGCCGACGGCCCCAGGACGGGCACATCATGATGGAGGTCGGCGGAGACCCGCTGCACTTCCGGGTCAGCACCCTGCCCACCACCTACGGCGAGAAGTGCGTCATCCGGCTGCTCAAGAAGGAGGCCCACCTCGCCGACCTCGGCCAGCTCGGCTTCAGCCCGGCCCAGCTCTCCGAGGTCCGGCGGATCATCCGCCAGCCCCAGGGCCTCGTCCTGGTCACCGGTCCCACCGGAAGCGGCAAGACCACCACGCTGCACGCCATGCTCAACGACATCAACGAGCCCGAGACCAACATCGTGACGGTCGAGGACCCGGTGGAGTCCACCATTCCCGGCATCAACCACGTGCAGATCGAGGAGCGAGGGGGTGTGAGCTTCGCCTCCGCCCTGCGATCGATCCTGCGCCAGGACCCCGACGTGGTGTTCATCGGCGAGATGCGGGACGAGGAGGTGGCCCGGATCGCCATCAAGGCCGCCCTCACCGGTCACCTCGTCATGTCCACCCTCCACACCAATGGCGTCATCGAGACCTTCGGGCGCCTGGCCGACATGAACCTGGAGCCCTACCTGCTGGCATCGAGCCTGCGCATGGTGCTCGCCCAGCGGCTCCTGCGCCGCGTCTGTCCGGCCTGCGCCGAGAAGCGCCCGGTCACCCGGGACCTCATCGAGGAGTTCGGCCTGACCGAGGAGCAGGTCGCCCACGCCCACCTGCGGGTGGGCACCGGCTGCTCCCGGTGCATGAACACCGGCTACCGCGGCCGGGTTGCCGTGTACGAGTCCATCGTCCCCAACACCGATATCGGCGACATCCTGCGTCGCGGCGGCGACGAGATCGCCCTGCGCGAGGCCGCCGAGCGGGCCGGGGTCGTCTGGATGTTCCAGGCCGGCATCGCCCGGGCGCTCGCCGGCGAGAGCACCTTCGACGAGGTGCGCCGCGTGCTGTCGCGGAGCGTCTGACTCCTCGTCCACACCTGCCGCGACGGGCAAGACGGGCTAGGCGGCCATGTTCGGCGATCCAACCTCCTGCAGGGCGACATGGCAGTGACGCGAGCCATCATGGTGCTCGGCACTTCGAGCAATGTCGGGAAGAGCTGGCTGGTCACCGGGCTCTGCGCCCTGCTGCACCGCTGGGGCTTCTCCGTCGCCCCCTTCAAGGCCCTCGGCATCAGCAGCAACACGGCCCCGGCGCGGAGTCCGGCCGGGGAATGGGGAGAGATCGGCCGCGCCCAGGCCACCCAGGCGGAAGCCTGTGGCCTGGCGCCCGACGTCGACATGAACCCCCTGTTGATCAAGCCCGTCGGGCCGGGCCGGTTCCATCGGCTCCTCCTCGGCCAGCGGGTGGACCCCGCGTGCTCCCTGTCGATGGAGGCGCTGTGGGCCGACGTGACGGCGGCCTACCGGCGGACCGCCGCCCACCGGGACTTCGTCGTGGTGGAGGGGTCGGGTTCTCCGGTCGAGTTGAACCTCCTCGACCAGGACCTCGCCAACGGCCGCCTGGCCCGGTTCGCCGCCGAGCAGGCCCGGAACACCGGCGGCGACGCGGCCTGCCTGCTGGTCGGCGACATCGAGCGGGGGGGGTCTTCGCCTCGCTGGTCGGCACCCTCTCCCTGATGCCCCCCGACCTGCGGGCGCTCGTCAAGGGGCTGGTGGTCAATCGATACCGCGGCGATCCGGAGCACTTCGCCGGCGGCGCGGCGCTGCTGGAGCAGCACACCGGCCTCCCCGTCCGGGGCGTGATCCCCTGGCGCCCCGAACTCCGCCTCGACCCCGAGGAGAGCGATATCGGCGGCATCGACGGGCAGGGCCCGCTGGATGTCTGCGTGTTGCGGGTGCCGGCGCTGACCGATTTCGAGAGCCTCGCCGCCCTGGGAAACCTCGGCCCCCTGCGGGTCCGCTTCGTGGCTCGCGCCGAGCGCGTCGGTACCCCCGACCTCATCGTCCTGCCCAACGCCGGCGACGCCTTCGCCGCGCTGGAGTGGTTGCGACGGCGCGGGCTCGACCGGGTGGTCCGGGCCGCGGCCGATCGCGAGGTGCCGGTGCTCGGGCTGTGCAGCGGCTACCAGGTCCTCGGGCGCACCCTGGTCGAGCAGAACGGCGCCGGGTCCACCGTCCGGACCGCCGACGGTCTCGGGCTGCTGCCCGTCGACTCGGTGCTCGAGGCCCGTCGCCAGGTCCGGCCGACGAGTGGCCGGACCGCCGGTGGCTGGCTGCTGCCCGCCGGACTGGAGGTGGCGGGCTACCGGGTGATCGACGCCTCCTCCGCCCACGATGGCCCATCGCTGCTGTCGCTGGATGACGCCGACGGCTGCGTCGCCGGCAGCGTCGCCGGCACCGACCTGCACGGATTCCTCGACTCCGCGGCGGTCCGCAACTCCCTGGTCGACGCCCTGCTGCAGCGGCGGGGCCTCCCCCCATGGCAGGAGCAGCTTCCCGGCGCCCAGGGCCAACGGGCCCGGCGCTACGAGCAGCTCGCCGACCTCCTCGAGTCCTCCCTCGACCTCGACGGGCTGCTCGGCTGAGCGCCCCGACCCGGCCATTCGGCGCCGAGCACCGGCGAGGCGATGGGTCACAGGACGGCGTGTGCGGCGGTTAGTAGATGGGCTTCATGCCAGTCCCCCTCCTGCTGTGGCCCTCCCTCTGGTCCTCCGTCGTCGGGGCGGCGCCGCCTGATGCGCCCACGGACGCTCCTCAGGCCCCGGAGCCTCACGCCCCCCCTTCCACCGCGGCCGAGGTCGACCCCGACGACGCCCTGCTCACCGCGCTGCTGGAGCTGTTCTCCGACGAGCGGCCGGTCCACGGCGCCGAGGCCCTGGGCGCCCTGGCCGATCCCCGCGCGCTGTGGGTCCTCCGCCACAGCGTGACCACCCGGAAGCCCCCGGTCGCTGCCGCCGCGGCGCGCGCCCTGGCCGCCTTTCCCGAGGCCGCTGGCGACCTGGAGCGGTGGGTGGGCGATCCCGGGCTGGCCGACGAGGTCCGGCTGGCCGCCGCCCAGGCGCTGGCTGCCCAGCAGGCCCCCGGCGCCGCCGACGCCATCATCGCCGCCATGGGCATGCGCTCGACGAGCAGCACCCTGCACGATGGACTCCGCGCCCTGATCGCCGAGCACTGGCCGGCCCGCCTGGCCGACGCCGACCGACTCGTCCGCCGGGACGGCACCGCGATGCTCATGCTGGGAAGCGCTGCGGGCATGGGGTATGCGCTCGCCGCCACCGGGCATTTCGGCCAGTCGGGCCTGGAGGTCCTGGGAGCCGCCACCGGGGGGCTGGGCGGGGCCACCCTGGGCTTCGTCTTCGGGCGCACCCGCCCGGTCGAGGCCGGGCCGGCGAGCTTCGCCACCACGACCGGGATCGGTGGCCTCGTCGCCGGCACGACCATCGGCGTCTGGGCCGCGCCCTCCAGCAACGACGCGCCATGGGT
>RFKJ01000715.1 GCA_003694325.1 Deltaproteobacteria bacterium | reverse complement strand
GCTCCCGACAAGGCCGAGGACATCGAGTCCTACATCCAGGACATCGCCGAGGAAGCCGAGCGGATCCGCAAGGCTCGGGCCGAGCGACAGGCCGCGGCGGCAGCGGAGCTGGCACGGCTCAAGGCCGAGCTGCGGGGGGAGGGCGGCGAGGAGTAGGGGGCGGCCGGGGTGCGCGCACCCCACGGGCCCGCTACCGCCCCGGTGGGCGCGGCCCGACGACCGGGTGCGTCGGCAGCCTCGCGGCGCGCAGGAGCCGGTCGATCTCGGCGCGGGAGGGCGGCGGCCCGCTGCGGTGCACCTTGTCGGTGGCCTGTCGGGTGGTGACGAACGCCCGGTTGCGGACCCAGGTCGCCACGTCGGAACCCTCGTCCTCGATGAAGGTGAGGTCGTACCACGCGCCATCGATCTCGATGAGCCACACGTCGGTGCCCAGCGGGTACAGCTCCGGGTTGACGTCGAAGCCGTAGCGGTCCAGCAGAGGCATCGACACGTAGAGCTGGTCGCCCTTGCGGGTGATGTCCATGCCGCCGACGTTGTAGGGGTCGGTGTAGTGGCCGACGTTGGCGTCGAGCCCGTCGGGGTCCCAGGGGTACTCCGGCGGGGCGACCGGTGTGGGCAGGTCGACGAGGCTCTCGAAGGCGGCGACCACGCTGCCGCTGAAGTCGGTGCCGTACCCCGACGACAGGATGGAGATGGCGAAGCCCTGGTCGGGGACGATGTACAGCTCGCTGCTGTAGCTGTTGGTATTGCCGCCGTGGGACCAGACCGGCAGCTCGTAGTAGTCGTCGGCGGAGAGCTGCACGCCGGGGAAGACCATGACGCCGAAGCCGTACGCGGCGTCGTCGGGGGTGCTGAGGAAGGGGACCTGGGGCGAGGTCACCTGTTGCCGGAGAGCATCCGACAGGATGGCGCTGTCGCCCTCCATCAGGAACCGGGCCATGGCCAGGACCTGGTCGGGGGTGCTCCAGGTGGACACCCCGGCGGGTCGGCCGCTGGCGATGTCGGGAACGAGGTCCATGGGCACCGGACCGTACTCGGCAGTGTTCGAGCCGGTCAGGTAGTAGCCGACGCCCAGCGCGTAGTCGCCGTCGGCTTCGACCTCGGTCTTGCGCTGGATGGTGCGGGTCATGCCGAGGGGCCCGAACACGTCGTCGCGCATGATGTCGGGGTACCAGCGGCTGTCGTGGGCCTCGACGATGAGCCCGGCGATGTCGAAGTTGGGGTTGGAGTAGTTCCAGAACTTCCCGGGCGGGTTCATCAACCAGATGTTGGGGAAGAACACCTCTTCGTGCCACGCGGCGAGGTCGGCGTCGTCGGAGCCGGCCTCCAGGTCGATGTAGTCGTAGAAGGCGCCCTGGTGGGTGAGCAGGTGCCGCAGCAGCACCTGGTCGTTCCAGGTCTCGTCGAGGGCAAACTCGCTGTCGGGGTAGGCCTCGGCGAGGGTGTCGTCCAGGCTCAGCTCGCCGGCGTCGACCTGCTGGAGCAGGGCGGTGGCGGTGAACATCTTGGTCGTCGACCCGATCTGGAACAGGGTGTCGACGGTCGGGGGTTCCGTGCTGTCGGCGGCGCGGGTGCCGCGGGTGAACCGGCAGGTGACGACCCCGTCCTCCATGACGGCCACGCTGACGCCAGGGGCGTCGCTCTTGGCGAGGTCGGCCTCCACCGCGGCGATGAGCGTGGCGTGACGGTCTTCGCAGCCGACCATGGTCGGGTCGATGGAGGTGCCGGTGTCGCCGGTGTCGTCGGCGTTGCGCGTGGCGCCGGTGTCGCCGCCGTCCTTGCCGCAGGCCAGCAGCACGGTCAGGAGAATCGGGGTCATGGAGGGTTCCTGGGCTGTCCATGCCTATCGGGTACAACCCGGCATGGCAAGGTTCCCCCCGCCGCAGGAGCGTCGTCATGCCCACCGGTGAGACCGCGATCATCGTGCCCGTCCCTGAAGCCGAGCCCCTGGTCGGCCGCTGGCGGGCCCGCTTCGACAAGCACGCCGCCCAGGGCGTGCCGGCCCACATCACGCTGCTCTCGCCCTTCGTGCCGGGTACGCAGCTCGACGCGGCGCTGCCGGCGCTGCGTGAGATCCTGGCCGGTCCGCCGCCGGACTTCCGGTTCGAAGAATTGGTGCTGTTCCCCGGTGGTCGCGACGCCAGCGGCCAGCCCCGACCGGGCCTCGCCGTCCTCACCCCCAAGCCCGACGACTGGTTCCTCGACCGCAGCCGGGCTCTGTGTCGGCGCTTCGGCCTGCTGCCCTACGGCGGCCGCTACGGCACCGACGTCCACCCGCACCTCACCGTCGCCTACGGCAGCCTCGACCGCGTTGAGCAGGAGGCGCGCTTCGCGGCCATCGCCGCCGACCTTGCCCCGTCCCTTCCCCTGCGCTGCCAGCCGGGGACCGCCCGGATCCTGGTCCGGGACGACGATCGGTGGTGGACCCGGCTTGAGTTGCCCCTGGGTGGCGGGGGGTGAAGAACGGGCACGCTCGTCGACCTTTCCTGACACCACGGACCGGGTTGGCCGCCATACCGTTGCAGCATGGAACCGACACCGGGAAACACGACCGAAGCACTGTTCCGCGCCGCCGTCCACGGCGATGCCGAGCGGGCTCGCCAGCTCATCTTCGCCGGTGCCCAGCCCTGCCGGTTCGAGGAGGGCCGGGTCACCCGGGCCGATGAGGTCGCCTGCGCCGCCGGCAACGACCAGGTGGCCGCGGCCATCCGCCGGGCCCTCGCGGAGCGATCCGCCGAGGTCCACGACGGGCGGCGACGCGCCCTGCTCGCCCGCTGCGTCGAACCCGAGGAGCTGGTCCAGGACGTGCTCGCCGTGGTCCCGCGTGGTGACGAGGTGCTGGTGACCGAGGCATCGGTGAGCCCGGCGCCCGACGTGGCGGTGCGGCTGCTGGTCTGGAAGGGGGGAGCCGAGTCCGTGCAGCTCGTCGGCGATGCCTGGGTCCGGGTCGTCGACCGGGCCGCGGTGGTCGCCGCGCTGGGCGAGGCCTGCCGGTTGTTCCAGGGAGGCTGCGACGCCATGGCGACCACCGTGCCCCGGACCTGCTGGGCCACCGAGGGGGCCCGGCTCCGGGTGTGGGTGAACGGTCGGATGAGCATGGCCATGGACGAACGGCGGTTGCTGTTCGGCCGGGGGCAGCGCCGGGTGGTCTCCCGGGATCACCTGGAGGCGGTGCAGGTACGCCTCAGCCGGCAGTGGGACCGCCACGCGGTTGAGGTGGTGCTCCGGGGAGACCGGCGCCGCGAGGTGGCGGCACGCCGCGAGCACTCGGCGACCCTGGACCCGACCTATGACCGCGACAATCTGGTGGTCGATGCGGCGTGGGCCGTGGAACTGGCCCAGTCCATCGGCATGGCCGGAGGCGTCCCGGTGCGCCTGCCTGACGACCTCTCCTGACGCCGGCCCGGGTTCGACGGGCTCACCGGCCTTCGTCGGGCCACGGCCAGACGCCGACGGGCTCGCTGCACGCCTCGCAGCCCAGGAGCGCGCGCACGGTGGCCATCGGTGCGCCTCGCAGGACGATGTCACCGGCGGGAATGCGGCGATGGGGAGTCTGGACGTGGAGGACGAGCGCATCGGGGGTCGGCTCGACGCGCACCCAGGGAGCGTCGTACGGCTTCTGCAGGCTCACGACGTGGGTGATCCCGACGCGCTCGGCCCAGGCGGTCACGTCGGGTGAACGGAGGGCTGCATCGAATCCGGGTGGCTGGGTCAATCCGTCCAGGGCGAAGACCGGCAGGCCGGAGAACCACGCCAGGCGCCCCGGGGCGTCGACCGTCAGGATCCGCGCGCCGGGATCGAGGTGGCTCCCCAGCCAGGTGGCGAGCCGCTCGGTCCCGTCGTCGGCAGCGAGCGCCCCGCGGACGGCGCGGCCGGTGCCACCGATGGCGACGATGGCAGCCAGCGACCCGACCAGCGCCTGGCGGCCGGTGGGGCGCAGGGTCGGCAGGAGGGCCAGGTAGCGGCGGGTCAGCTCGGCGGCGCAGAACCCGGCGTTGATCACGCCGGTGACGTAGTAGTAGACGACATCGGTGGACCAGCCGCTGCCGGTGTACAGGGCGGTGTACGCGCCGTGGAGCGTCGTCCCCCAGCCCAGCGCGCCCAGGAGCGCACGGGCCGGGGTCGAGGGGAGCCGGGCCAGGAGGAGGGAGACCGCGCCGAGGGCCGCGGTGGCGGTGCCCACTACCCCCAGGCGATCCAGCGGGTTGCCCGGCGCGATGGCCGGGAAGGTCGACTTGATGGCCCCGGATACGGGCACGATGCCGCCGAACAGCAGCAGGTTGGACAGCAGGTACGGAAGGACCGGCAGGGTGGCGCCGATCGCCAGCCTCGCCGCGCTGGCCGGCCCGGCCCGCCGGAGCTGGAGCGCCACCAGCGCCCCGACGAAGAAGGCGGTGTCCAGGCGGGCGAGGATGAGCAGCCCGGCCAGCAGGCCGGTGGTGAGGTCGCGATGCCGGTCATCACCGCGGGCCTGGGACCAGGCCAGCAGCACCGCGCCATGCAGGGCGAGGTTGAGCATCCCCTCGCTGCCCCACCCCCGGTCGGCGAGCAGGCCGAGCACCACGCTGGCGACGACGACGCCCGAATACTCCTGGCCGAAGCGGCGGCCGGCCCGCACCAGGGTCAGGCCGGCGACGCCGACCAGCACGGCCTGGAGCAGGTGGACTGCGGCGCGCATGGCGACCCGATCGGCGGAGAGCAGCCAGCCGATCCCGGCGACGATGGCCTGCCACAGCGGGTGGTAGCCGTTGGTCCGGCCCACTCCGTCGAAGGTCGAGCCGTGTCCCAGCGCGATGTTGCGGCCGATCTGGAGGTAGAACCATGCGTCGTCGACGAAGAATAGCCCCGGCTTCCACGCGGCCAGCGCCGCGCAGATCGCGGCACAGGTGCCCAGGAGGACCAGCGACCACCGCGGCAGGCAGCGAGGACTTGACGGCATCGCGGCGCAGCCTACCGGAATCGGGGGCGTCCTCCGGGGTTGTGTCGTGCTAGCCTTGCGTTCCCCATCGAGGTGCCCATGCTTCCCCTCCTCCTCGCCGCCTCCCTCCCGGCCCTCGCCGGTTGGACCCCCACCGGCTCCAAGTACGGCTGTGACTTCAGCAAGCAGGACGAAGGCGAGGTCGTCGCGCTGCGGGCCGAGTGTGCCTGGGACCTGCCGGCGGACCGGGTCATGGCGGTCATCGGCGATTGGAACCGCCACGCCGAGGTCTTCGAGAGCGTCACGAAGTCCACGGTGCTCGGCGGCTGGTCGGGGGGCAGGGCCCGGGTGCTCCAGAACCACCAGGCCAGCGGGATCTCCGACCGAGAGGTCGTGCTGGACGTCACCGTCGAGGACATCGACGGAGGGAAGCGCTGGCGCCACACGAAGTCTGCCGACCAGCACGAGTTGTCCGGTGACAAGGTCGAGGTGGGCCGGGACGACGGCCTGTGGGAGGTCAAGGCCACGCCGGACGGCGGCTGCACGGTCCTCTACGAGCTTCGCTACGATCCGGCCGGCAGCGTGCCGGGATTCATCGTGAAGGCCTTCCAGGGAAGCGGGTTCAAGGACATGCTGCTGCAGGTACGAACGGCCGCAGGAGGGTGACGGATCGGGGTGCCGCCCCTATGGTGAGGGGCGACTCCGCTCCTTCCTCTCCCCGGCGACCCCATGCCGATCCTGGCGATGGCCTGGCGCAACATCTGGCGAAACGGGCGGCGATCCGCCGTCACCATCGCCGCGATGGCGCTGGGCTTGTGGGTGATGGTCCTGTACTCCGGGCTGGTCCACGGCATGTTGCTCGACATGGCCACCTCGGTGACGGACATGGAGCTGGGAGAGCTGCAGATCGTCGCGCCGGGCTACCGTGACGATCCCTCCCTGCACCGGATCATCGAGGACGACGCCGCGCTCCTCGAGCGGCTGGATGCCCTGGGCTACGCCAGCAGTGCGCGCCTGCTCGGCGGCGGGTTGGCCGCGGTGGACAAGGCGTCCGCCGGGGTGACCATCATCGGTCTGGACCCCGTGCGGGATGCCCGGGTCAGTGCGCTGCACACCCGCATCGAGCGGGGAAGCTGGCTGGATCCCGCCGACCCCCGGGGCGTGGTCATCGGCGGCAAGCTGGCCCGGACCCTGCACGCCGACATCGGCGACGAGCTGCTGGTGCTCTCCCAGGCCGCCGACGGCAGCATCGCCAACGACCTCTACACCATCCGGGGCACGCTCGCTCCGGTCGGGGATGCCATCGATCGCACCACCGTGCTGATGACCATGGAGGCGTTTCGCGACCTGATGGTCCTGCCGACCGGCGCCCACCAGGTCACGGTGCGGGCCCCGCCCCCCGCCGTGCTCGACGATGCCCGGGCCGCAGTGGAGGCGGCCGCGCCGGGACTGGAGGTCCGCACCTGGCGCGAGCTGGTGCCGGTGGTGGCCCAGTGGCTGGACGGCACCCGGGCGCTCGTCGGGATCATCTACGCCATCATGTACCTCGCCATCGCCATCCTCGTCCTCAACGCCATGCTGATGGCGGTGTTCGAACGCATCCGAGAGTTCGGCGTGATGAAGGCCATTGGATATCCGCCGGGGACGGTGTTTTCGCTCATCATGCTGGAGAGCGCCCTGCAGACGGCGGTGGCGACGGGGGTCGGGCTGGTGCTGGCCGTGCCTGTCGGCCTGTACCTGCAGGAGACCGGCATCGACCTGGGAGCCCTGGCGGGCATGAACATCATGGGGCTCAACATGATGGAGAACTGGCGGGCGGTCTACACCGTCGAGGCGGTGTCGATGCCGTTGTTCATGCTCTGGTTCATGGTGCTCGCCGCGGCGCTGCTGCCCGCCCTGCGCGCCGCCGCGATCAAGCCCGTCATCGCCATGCGGTACCGGTAGGAGGGCGCCATGGCCGGTCCCCCCATCTCCCGGTTTGCCTGGCGCAACCTGTGGCGGAACAAGCGGCGCACCCTGCTGACGTTGGTGGCCATCAGCTTCGGGCTGTTCCTGGCGGTGTTCATGACCGCGCTCCAGGACCGCAGCTTCGGCGACATGATCGACATGGCCGCCCGGATGCGGTCCGGCCACGTCGCGGTGCAGCACCGGGACCAGCTCGACGCCCCTTCCCTGTCGAACACCGTCGCCGACGCCGACAGGCTGGCGGCGCGGCTGCGCGAGGTGGAGGGCGTGACGCGGGCCGTCCCGCGGATCCGCGGGCCGATGATGATCGCCACCGCCGGGCACAGCTACGGCGCCCTCTTCCAGGCGGTCGATCCCGGCCTCGAGGACGACCAGACCCTGGCGTGGTTCGACGACATCGTCGCCGGGGAGATGCTCGATGGTCCGGACGGCCGGGGGATCCTGC
>RFKJ01000057.1 GCA_003694325.1 Deltaproteobacteria bacterium | reverse complement strand
GGGCCCTGGCCTGGTACATCGGGTACTCGCTGCTGTCGGGCCTGGCCAGCGAGGGCACCGACAACTGGAGCCACCTCGGCGGGCTCATCGGCGGGGCGGTCATCATGACGGCCCTGGAGCCCGAGGTGTTCCATCGCACCCGCGCCCGCAACCGCCGGGTGCGCCGGGTGGTGGTCGGGCTCCTGGCGAGCGCCGCGCTCTTCGTCTACTTCATGGGGCCGCGGCTCCTCCCGCTGGTCCCGATGGAGGAGGAGGGCTTCGCGGTGGAGCGGCCCGCCTACTGGAAGGAGGGGTGGACCTTCACCGGGGATCGGGGCTGGTTCTCGCCGACCCTGCAGGCCAACCTGTCGGTCGCCACGACGGTCCATCCGCGCCCGCTCACCGCCGCCGAAGCGGCCGACAAGCTCGTCGAGCGGGTCGCCAGCGGCGGGCGGAACCCGCAGATCCTGCGGCGCGAGTCGCGCCGGGTGGATGGTTGGGACGCCTGGCTCGTCGAGCTGTCCTTCGAGCTGTCCGGTGAGCCCCAGCGCCTCACCGCGTTGGTCCTGGCGCGGGGCGTGTTCGAGCACCGGGTGGCCCTCCAGGTGCTGGAGGAGCAGGCCGGCCGGCAGGCGCCGCTGGCCGAGCGGGTGCTGGGGTCGGTGTCCCTGGAGGACCCGCCCGAGCTGGCCGAGGCCCGCCGCAAGGCGGCCGTCCACCCGCGTTCCTGGCAACCGGCCGCCGCGCTCGGCGAGGCGCTGTACCGGGCCGGTGAGCCCGCCGAGGCGCTGACCGCCTTCGAACATGCCCGCAACATCGCGCCCGATCAGCCCCGGGTCACCGTCGGGATCCTCCGGGTCTTCGCCGACTACAAGCTGCCGGGGGCGGTCGAGGCCTCGCGTCGCGCCGTCGCCGACTTCCCCGACGAGCCGGAGGTCATCGCCGCGGCGGCCGACGCCCTGGAGAGCGCCGGCCTGGGCCAGGAGGCTGCGGACCTGCTCGACGATGCCTGGGCACGGCTCCCGGGCGACCGGGTGCTGCGGCGGGCCCGGCTCCAGCGGGGCATGGACGTGCGGCTGCCGGGGGAGGTCCCCGACGGCGAGGCGCCTCCCACCGCCGACGGCGGGGCCCCCGGACGGTAGGGCGACCGGGCCGGCCCATCGGTCCGCAGGCGGGGGAGTCACAGGTTGCAGTGAAATCCAGCTATAATCTTGACACGTCAAATCCAATCCAGCAGGATCAGCCTTGGCCCTCCGTTCGGGACCGGCTGAGGGCTGGCCCCCTGCCACACGGGACGTGTCATGCACCCCCTGAGCACTGCAGAAGCGCCGCGCAACCTCGATGTTGCCGCCGATCCGGCCGCCGATCTCCCCGCCGATCTGGCCGGCGATCCGGCCATCGACCGGGCTCGGGCGCTGCTCACCGCCGAGCTGGACATGCTCGCCCTGCCCACCCCCACCCTGCGGCTCGTCGACCTGGATGAGAGTCGGAGCGGATTGGACGCCGCCACCGTGGACCGGGTCCTGGTGGCCCGGTACCTCCTGGCCACCCGGGTGGTCCACGTGACGCTGCCGCTGTCCGGCGACGAGGTGCTCCCGGCCGAGTTTCGTACCCGCATCGAGGCGCCGGCGCCGGCCACGGCCCTGCTGACCCGTGCCGGCTGGCAGCCCCACCGTGACCAGGACGACGACGAGCTGGCGGCCTTGTTCCTCGCCACCCTGGAGGACTGCGCCCAGGTCGGGCAGGGGCTGCGCTGGTCCATGGACCTGCGGCAGGGAAGTTTCAGCCTCGACTGGTCGATGCAGGTGGTCGCCCATGCCGCCGACGCCTGCCAGCTCATCGTCCGCACCGCGCCCGTGGGCCCGGAGCGCAACCGGGTGGGCTTCGGCGTGTTCCTCGACCAGCTCCGGGTCATCGAGGACCTGGTGCAGAGCTGGTATGCCCCGTTCGCCCTGCCGCTGGGGGTGGCCCGCGACTGCCTCGCCCTGGCGAACCTCCCCGAAGGGCGCAGCGTGCCCCTGTCCCGATCGGTGGTCCCTCCCGAGCTGCGGGACGAGGTGGTGGTCACGATCGAGGATGACGACGAGGAGGCGGTCGACGAGGCGCTGTCCGAGGACATCACCGAGCTGGCCACCGACGCCTGGACGGTGATCCCCCTCTACGACAACGAGCTGAGCGACGAGCCCACGGTGCCCGAGGGCGGGTCGGTGGAGTTCGAGGTGGAGTTGACGGGGGCGCTGGAGGCGCTGGAGGACAGCGACGCCGAGTCGGCCGGGCCCGGCGTGGACGCCGTCGCCGAGGCGGATGTCGGGGACTGGGAGTTCGACGGTGGCGACCCGCCGGAGGAGTCCCCGGCTGCCGTCGACGGGGACCTCGACGAGGACCTCGATGATGGCGAGGAGTTCGAGGACGACGACGACAGCGACATCGCCGAGGCGGTGCTGGTCGAGGACGACGACGACAGCGGCATGGCCGACACGGTGCGGGTCGACGACGACGACGACAGCGTGGCCGAAGCCCCCGCCGAGACGCCGGCCGAGACCCCGGCCACGACTCCGGCCCTGGAGGCGGAGGCCCTGCCCGTCGCCGCGGAGCCGGAGGCGCTGCCCGAGGTCGACCCACCCCGGCCGGCGGTCGCAGCGGTGGCCTCGCTGCTGGTTCCCGGGCTGGGGCAGGTGATGTCCGGGCAGCGAACCCGGGGAGGCTGGATCCTCCTGGCGGCGGTGGTGACCCTGGGGCTGGGCGGCCTGCTCAACGTGTACGCCGCCATCGACGCCTACCGGGTGGCGCGCGCCGCCGGCGAGGCGAAGGGTCCGACCGGGTAGCCGCGGCCGCCCCGGCGAGGGCGGGTCATCGTCGGGGCTGCACGCCGGTCCGGTTGGATGCCGACGTTCGGCGCACGCGCTACCCTGCGCGCCCCACGGTGCGGCTCCATCCCGAGGCGGCACCGCCGGAGTCGCCATGTCCCCCGCCCTCGTCGTGCTCCTGTCCCTGTCCGCCTGCAAGAAGGAGCCGGCCACGCCGGCCGGTGACAGCGGCGATTCCTCCGCCAGCTCGCCCATCCTGTCGGTGCCCGAGACCGAGCGGTGGACCATCCCCGAGCTGGCCTGCGACGCCCACGTGGTGCGCACCGAGGCGGCGGTCCCCCACATCTACGCCCACGACCGGGTCGACCTCGCGCGGGTCTATGGCTTCGTGCAGGCCCAGGACCGCTACTTCGAGATGGAGCTGGTGCGGCGGCTGGGCCTGGGGACGGTCTCGGAGCTGCTCGGCCAGGACGCACTGGAGACCGACATGGAGAGTCGGGCCACCGGCATGACCTGGGTGGCCGACAACATCCTCGACCAGCTCACCGACGACGAGCTGGCGCTGCTGGACGGCTTCGCCGAGGGGGTCAACGCCTACATCGCCGCGGTCAAGGCCGGCGACCTGCCGCTGCCCAGCGAGCTGCAGCTCGCCGGGCCGATCCTCGGGGCGACCGATCCCACCGAGCTGATGGAGGAATGGGACCGCCGCGACCTGGCGGGGGCGGCGGCCGTGCTGGTCTACGAGCTGGGCTTCGAGACCGACGACGTCGGGACGGCAGCCACCGCCGCGGTGGTCGACGACGTCTACGATCCCACCGACGCCCTGTACGAATATCGCCAGGCCGGCCTGGTGGACGACATCTGGAGCCAGGTCGTGCCGGTGCGGCCGGTGTCGTCCACCACCGGCTGGGGCACCAACGGCAGCGCCGCCCGCTCCACCGGTCCGGACCGCGGTGCCGACGGATCCCCTGGGGCCCATCGGTCCCTCCGCGGCCGGGCGACCGGTGGGCGGTCGGTGCCGGTGGACATGCTGCAGCGCCTCGCCACCCGGTTGGAGCGCCACGAGCGGCGCCTGGGTCGGGGTGACCTGGAGGCGGGCTGGGGCAGCAACGTCTGGGCGGTCAGCGCGGCGCTGAGCAGCGACGGCACCGCCCTGCTGGCCGGCGACGGCCACCTTCCGCTGTCGGTGCCCAGCCTGTTCTACCAGGTCGGCCTCGACACCCGTGAGCTGGGCGGGGGCGACACCCACCAGCTCGGGCTGGGGATCCCCGGCCTGCCCATCATGGCGGTCGGGACCAACGGCCAGGTCGCCTGGAGCCAGACCCAGCTCATGGGGGACATCACCGACTGGTATCGGGAGGAACTGCAGGTCGACGCCGACGGGGTGCCCCAGGCCACCCGGTTCCAGGGGGAGTGGCAGCCGGTGGTCGCCGTCGAGGAGAGCCACGAGGTCGCCGAGGTGCCGGCCCTGGGCAGCGTCGGGCGCACGGTGACCTGGACCCGGTACCAGACCTTCGACGGGCGGTGGATCGTCGACATCGAGGGGGTCGAGGTCGGCGACGAGGACCCCGGGGTGACCTTCCCCGGCACCCGGATCCACCCCGAGGACACCGATGGCGACGGGGTGATCACGGCGATCAGCTTCGACTACACCGCCTTCTCCGGCGGCACCATGCTGCACGCCGTCGATCGCTTCGGCCACAGCAGCAGCGTCGAGGAGTTCCGGGACGCGACCCGGTATCTCATCGCCTACAGCCAGAACATGGGGGTGGCCGACGCCTCGGGCAGCATCCTCTACACCGGCTACCAGGCGGTGCCCTGCCGCGGCTACCTGCCGCGCAACGCCGACGGCACCTGGGTCGAGGGCGCTGACCCCACCATGCTCATCGACGGCACCACCTACGGCGGGTTCACCATCCCGACGCTGCCCGACGGCATGGTCGACGAGTCCCAGACCGATCCCTACGCCTGCGTCGTCCCCTGGGACGAGTACCCGACGGCCCTCGACCCGGCCCAGGGCTACGTGGTCAACGCCAACAACGACCCGGCGGGGATCACGCTGGACAACGACCTCCTCGACGAGCCCTGGTACATCGGCGGTCCGTGGGTCGAGGGGTTCCGCGCCTGGCGGATCACCGAGCGCATCGAACAGGCGGCCGCCGACGGCACCGCCGACGAGGCGGGCATGGCGGCCATCCAGGGGGACCACAAGAGCGCGCTGGGGGCCTGGTTCGCCTGGCACCTCGTCGAAGCCATCGAGGCGGGGCGGGCCGCCGCCGCCGGCAGCCCCGAGCCCGGCAGCAGCGAGGCTCGCATGGCCGAGCTGTACGCGGCCGAGGCCGACGCCCTCGACGAGGTGCAGGACCGCATCGAAGCCTGGGCCGAGCGGGGCTACGTGGCCCACAGCGGCGTCGAGACCTTCTACAACAGCCCCGACGCCGACAGTATCGACGACAGCATCGCCACCACCCTGTTCAACGCCTGGCTGCAGGCCTGGGACGACCGGGTGTTCGGCGACGAGGGGCTGCCCGGGGTGTGGCGGCCGGGGGGCACCACCGGCCGCACCCGGGCGCTGACCATGTTCCTGGAGGGGCGCGGCCCGGGCAACCCCGGCGGCCTGTCGAGCTGGAACCCGGAGACCGAGGAGTCGGCCTTCTTCGACATCCTCGGCACCGAGGAGATCGAGACCTCCGACGAGGTGGCCCTGCTGGCCATGCTCGACGGGCTCGCCTTCCTGCGCTCCGAGCCGGGGGAGGACCTGCGGGGCACGGGGTTCGGCACCGACGACATCAGCCGGTACAAGTGGGGGCTGCGCCACCAGGTCCGCTTCGAGAGCGTGCTGGCCGACTTCCTCGGTGACGACGACTACAGCTTCCTCACCGACCGGTTCGCCATCACCACCGACACCCTGCCGCTGCAGGGAGAGGCCGGCACCGAGGACCTCCACTGGTTCCCCCGACCGGGCGACAACCTGGCGGTGGATGCCGCCAACAACGGCTGGGGACCGGACTTCACCCACAGCTCGGGCCCCGTCTTCCGGATGGTGATCGCCCTGGCCGATGGCGACTTCGTCAGCGGGCGGAACGTGATCCCCGGGGGACAGTCCGCCCTCATCGACAGCGATCACTTCGCCGACCAGGCCGCCCTGTGGCTGGCCAACGACACCCTGCCGATGCGCTTCTTCGCCCGGGACGTCGCCGACGCGGCGACCGGTCGGGCGCTGTTTCCCGGTGCTGACGGGGACTGCCCGTGAGCCCCCACCACCGGGATGCGGCGGATGGGCGCCCGCCCGGGCCGGGGCGCGCGGTACAGTGCCCAGGATGACCCGCCCGCTTTCCATCCTCGCCGGCCTGCTGACCACCGGTGGCTGCTACCCCCGGCTGGCCATCGACCTCGGTGCGTCGGGGGACGGCGGCGCCATCGACGGCGGGGCGACCGACGGGGGCGGCGCCGACGGCGGTGTCTCGGACGGGGGCGACACCGGCCCGGGCGTGC
>RFKJ01000714.1 GCA_003694325.1 Deltaproteobacteria bacterium | reverse complement strand
CGACGAGCCCCTGCGGTTCCCGGTGGGCACGCAGTTCCGCTACGACCGGTGGTTCGCGGTGGGGGACGGCGACGTCGGCAGCGTGGTGGACGCCCTGCTCGAGGCTCGGGGGGACCCGGTGGGCCGGGTGCACGGCCACGTCGTCGAGCAGGGCACCGGGCTTGCCCTGCCCGATGTCCACGTCTTCGTCTTCCGCCCGGGCGCCGACGCCCCCTGGTCGGAGTGGACCACCGACGTCGGGGCCGACGACCGTATCGACGACGGAAGCTTCGGCGGCACGTTGCCGGTCGGGGACTGGGAGCTGATGGCCTACGCCGAGGGCCGCCCCCTCGGCCAGCGGGTCCCCATCCAGGTCACCGAGGGTGGGGACCTGTCGCTGGTCCTGGAGTCCCCCCAGCCGGGCAGCGTGGATTTCGAGGTCCGGGACGGCGAGGGCCGGCTGATCCCCTCCAAGGTGACCTTCGTGTCGGCCGACGGGGCCGAGGTCCGGCACCCGGTCCTGGGTGACGGGTTCATCGGGGGTGCGCCGGCCGCCGTCCGCTTCGCGCCCTACGGCAGCGGGCACGTGGCCCTGCCACCGGGGCGCTACCAGGCCATCGCCAGCCGCGGCGTGGAGTACGAGATCGACATCTCCGAGCCGTTCACGGTGTCGGCCACCTCCCACGTCGACCTCGACCTGACCGTGGTGCAGTCCGTGGACACCACCGGGTTCATCTCGGCGGACTTCCACGTCCATTCCCAGCCCTCCCACGACTCCGGCGTCCAGCTTGCTGACCGGGTGACCACCATGGCCGCCGAGGGCGTGGATTACTTCACCAGCAGTGACCACGACGCCATCACCGACTACCGCCCGGTGATCGCCGACATGGGGATGGAGGAGTGGGTGGGATCGGCGGTGGGCCTGGAGGTCACCACCATCGAGATCGGCCATTTCCTCGGCTTCCCCCTGCTGCACGACTACCTCGACGACCAGGGGGGCGCCGTCGACTGGACCGACCTCACCCCCCAGGAGATCATCGACGACATCCGCGCTCTGGGAGACCCGGCCGGTACCGAGCCCGTCGTCTTCGTCGGTCACCCCCGCGACGGCATCCTCGGCTACTTCGACCAGTACGGGCTCGACCACTACGCGGCCCAGGACGGGGAACCCATCGTCAGCCCCTCGCTGGCCGTCCAGCTCACCAACCCGATCATCGGCAACGGGGACACCTTCACCCTGGACTTCGATGCCCTGGAGGTGCTCAACGCCAAGCGCTTCGAGCTGCTGCGCACCCCGACGACCCCCGAGCTGCTCGACTACACCGCCGACCCCGACAGCGTCTCCATCTACGACATGATCGAGCGGACCGCGGACGAGCAGCAGGCCCTCATCGACGGCACCATCACCCTGGGCGGCGGCGGGCACGAGGGCCCCATCGACGACTGGTTCAACCTGCTCAACCTCGGCTACCGGTTCACGGCCCTGGGCAACAGCGACACCCACGGCAAGACCAAGGTGGAGGCCGGGTGCCCGCGCAACTTCGTGGCGTCCCCCACCGACGACCCGGCCCTCGTCTCGTCGGCCGACGTCGCGGCCGCCGTCCGCGCGGGGCGGGTGGTGGCCAGCTATGGTCCGTTCATCCGGTTCTGGGCGGATACCCCTGACCAGGGCATCGGCAGCACCGTGGTGTCCTCCGACGTGGTGGACCTCCACATCGAGGTCCAGTCCCCGTCCTGGTTCGACGTCGAGCGGGTCGAGGTCTACGGCAACGGCGAGCTGATCGCCGAGTACACCGTCCCGACCCCCAACAGCGACACCCTCAACCTCTCCGAGCAGCTCCCCGTCGATCCCGACCAGGACACCTGGTACGTGGTCATCGCCATGGGCAGCGGCGACATGGGGCCGGTCTTCACCCCGGTGGAGATCCCGCCGGTCCAGCTCCAGGACGTGGTGGTCGACGCGCTGCAGGGGGTGCCCTCGGTGGGCACCCTCCTCGACGAGGCCTGGCCGATCCCCCGGGCCTTCCCGGTCCACCCCTTCGCCGTCACCAACCCGATCTGGATCGACCGGGACGGCGACGGCTTCGATCCACCGGGCCTGCCCGCCTGGCTGGTGGCACCCGAACCCTAGGCCGCCGATGCGTGCCCTGCTCCGCACCCCTGCCGACCGGGCCCGCACCGTGGTCATCGACCTGGAGACCACCGGCCTGCACCCAGGGGACGGAGACCGGGTGATCGAGATCGCCGCCGTGGTCTCGACCCCCGACGGGATCGAGGAGCTGAGCGCCCTCGTCGACCCGGGGATCCCCATCCCCATCGACGGCATCGCCATCCACGGCATCGACGACGGGATGGTCCACGGCCAGCCCCTCTTCGACGACGTCTGGCCGCGGTTCGCTCCCCTGCTGCCCGACTCGGTGCTGGTCGGGCACAACGTCGCCTTCGACCTCGCGTTCATCGAGATGGAGTGCGACCGGGCCGGCCTGCCCCCGCCCCGCCCGGCCGTCGTGATCGACACCCTCGATCTCGCGCGCAACGTGTTCGGGCTGGTGCATTGCAGCCTGCAGGCCGTCGCCGAACGCATCGGGATCGACCACGCCGCCGCCCACCGGGCGCTCCCCGACGCCCGCGCCACCTTCGCGGTGTACCGGGCGATGCTGGGGGCCATCCGTCCCCCCGGGATCCCCACGGTGGGCCAGCTCCAGCGCCTGGTCGACAGTCTCAGCCGTGGCGGCAACGGGCGAAGCCACATCCGCCGGGCACTGCGTGCCGCCATGCAGCGGGGACAGAACGTGGTGATCGACTACACGAGCGGGGCGGGGGGTGCGCTCACCACCCGCCGGGAGATCACCATTACCCGGATCCGGCCGCCCTACCTCGAGGCGCATTGCCACCTGCGCAACGCTCCCCGGGTCTTCAAGCTCAACCGGATCCGCCGGGTGATGCAGGCGCCGTCGAGCACCGAAGACGTCACCGACGCGTTCAACGCGCCGCCGTCCATCACCCTCGACGACACGCCGTCGGGCCCCGACGACACCTGATCACGGGCCGGCGCCGAATCAGCCGCCGGCCGCCCGGGCCTCCAGCCACCGTTCCGCTTCGAGGGCCGCCATGCACCCGGTGCCGGCGGCGGTGACCGCCTGCCGGAAGGTGTGGTCCTGGACATCCCCGCAGGCGAACACGCCCGGCACGTTGGTGGCCGTGGAGTCCGGCTTCGTGATGATGTAGCCGGTCTCGTCGTGGTCCAGGTGTTCGATGAACGGACCGGAGTTGGGTCGGTGGCCGATGGCCAGGAACAGGCCCTTGATGTGCCGCCAGTCGGTCTCCTCGCCGGTGTCGCCGTTGCGGACGCGGATCCCCTCGACCTGCTCGTCGCCCAGCACGTCGACGACCTCGGCCTTCCAGTGGATCTCGATCTTGTCGTTGTCGAAGACCCGCTGCTGCATGATCTTGCTGGCCCGCATCGCGTCACGACGGACGAGCATGTGGACCTTGCTGGCGAAGCGGGACAGGAAACTGGCCTCCTCGCAGGCGCTGTCTCCACCCCCGACCACCGCGATCTCCACCCCCCGGAAGAAGAAGCCGTCGCAGGTGGCGCAGGCGGAGACGCCATGTCCGCGGAGCCGCAGCTCGTTCTCCAGCCCCAGGTACTTCGCGCTGGCGCCGGTGGCGATGATGATGGTGCGCGCCCGGCCCCCGCCCTGGGAGGTGGTGAACCGGTAGGGCCACTCCGAAAAGTCCACCCCGGTGCACTCGTCGAGCACGAAGCGGGTGCCGAACCGGGCCACCTGCTTGCGCATCGTCTCCATCAGCTCGGGGCCCATGATCCCGTTCTCGAAGCCGGGGAAGTTCTCGACCTCGGTGGTGGTCATGAGCTGCCCCCCCGGCTCGACGCCCTCGTACACGACCGGCTCGAGGTTGGCCCGGGCGGCGTACAGCGCCGCCGTGAGGCCGGCGGGACCGGACCCGAAGATGACGACGTCTTCGATGCGTTCTTCGTCTGCGGACATGACAGCTCCTGATGTCGTTACGGTGATCGTGCGAGCGGGGGGCGAAACCCTGCTCGGGGACGCCGGCGCCGGGCTGGCGGCCAGGTCGCGCCCGAGCGGCCCGTGCGGGCACCCCTATACACCTCGCCTCCCGCGACGACCCCCCGTGCGTCAAGAACCCGCCGACATCATCCGACGACGCGCCTCCGCCCTGGGCTTTCCCCGCGTGCGGATCGCTGCCGCATCCCCCCCGCCCGGGGTTGCCCGCTACGACGCGTTCCTCGCCGCCGGCCGCCACGGGCAGATGCAGTGGATGGAGCGCGGTCGCGACGCCCGGGCCGACCCCCGTCGGCTGCTGCCCGGGGTACGCAGCGCCGTCGTCCTGGGCATCGACCACGCCTGGCCCCGTCCCCCCGATCCCGGGGGCCTGACCGGCAGGGTCGCCGCCTACGCCTGGGGCCGCGACTACCACAACCTCGTCGCCAAGCGCCTCCGCAAGCTGGTTCGCCAGCTTCGTGACGACCTCCCGGGTGTCGGGTTCTACTGGGCGGTCGACAGCCGCCCGGTCATCGAGCGGGCCTGGGCCGAACGGGCCGGGCTGGGCTTCATCGGCCGCAACTGCTGCCTCATCCTGCCGGGTACGGGGAGCTTCCTGTTCCTCGCCGTCCTGCTCGTCGACATCGAGCTGCCGCCCGACCCCCCCCTGCCCGGGGCCGACCGGCACTGCGGCGCCTGTCGTCGCTGCCTCGACGCCTGCCCCACCGATGCCTTCGTGGGCAGCCACCAGCTCGACGCCCGCCGCTGCATCTCCTACCTGACCATCGAGCACCGGGGCCCGATCCCCGAGCCGCTGCGACCGGGCATCGGGCGGTGGGTGTTCGGGTGCGACCTCTGCCAGGAGGTCTGTCCCCACAACCACCATCCGCCACGGTCCCCCCACCCCGACTTCGCGCCGCGGCCGGGGCGGGCCTGGCTCGACCTCGACGCGGTGCTGCGGACCGACGACGCCGACCTGGAGCGCGCGCTGGTCGGCTCGCCGCTTCGCCGACCCGGGGCCGTCGGCCTGAAGCGCAACGCCGCCATCGTGCTGGGCAACCTCGGCGATCCGGCCGCCGAGCCGGCCCTCCTCCACGCCCGCTCCCACCCCGACCCGGTCGTCGTCGATGCGGCGAGCTGGGCGCTCGACCGGCTGGCGCCCGGCGCGACCCGGCAGGGGTGAGGCCCAGCACCGGCCAGCGGGTCAGGAGTCGATGAAGCTGGCCTCGAAGGCGAGCTTCCGGGCTGCCTCCAGCTCCTCGGCCGACAGGATCTCGGCCTCCTCCAGCAACGAGAACTCCCGCTGGAGGTTCGTCGAACACAGGTAGGTCCCGTCGGTGTTCACCGTGAACCGCACCCCGCGATCCACGAAGGTGCCGAGGATGAACCGGAACTCCTCGAGGTGTCGCACCGCCCGGGTGTGCAGGTTGCTCGTCGGGCAGATCTCCAGGACCGTGCCCCGCTCGGCCAACAGGTCCAGCGCCCGGTCGTTGTAGGCCGCCCGGACCCCGTGCCCGATGCGATCGGGCCGCAGCTTCTCGATGACGGCGATCACCCCCTCCCCCGAGGTGGCCGCGGTCTCGCCGGTGTGCACCGTGGTGCCCAGCCCGGCGTCGCGGGCCTGCTCGAACAGCCGCGCGTAGCGGCCCACGCTCTCCGACAGCTCCATCGGGTCCGTCTCCGTCCCCGCGAGGTCGATCCCCACCACGCCGCGCGACCGGTACATGATCGCCTTCTCCACCAGGATCTGGTTCAGCTCAGGGTCGAACTCCCGGGCCAGGCAGAACAGCAGCCCGGCCTTCACCCCGTACTCCAGGCAGGCCCGATCCATGCCCCGGATGGCGGCGTGGATGATGTGGTCGAGATCCCGTGCGCCCCCCTCGTTGCGCTTCATGGGGTTGAACCGCAGCTCGATCTGCTCGACCCGACTGCTGCGGTACTCCTTGCCGATGATCTCGTAGACGCTGCGCTCGATGGCCGAGGGGCTGCTCTGGATCTTCTCGGTCCACTCGTGGAGGATCCGCAGGTAGTCGTCGAGGCTCCGGTCCCGGCGCGGGTTGACGGTCACCAGGTCCACGAACTCCCAGTAGTCCTTGACCGGCAGCTTGAAGCCCGCCCGGTGGGCGATGGACCAGAGGATGTGGGGCGCAACGCTGCTGCCGACGTGGATGTGCAGGTCACAGAGCGGGG
>RFKJ01000713.1 GCA_003694325.1 Deltaproteobacteria bacterium | reverse complement strand
GCCTCCGAGGAGATCTGGGAACGGGCCGAGGCCGGGGAGCTGGACTACGCCACCGCCCGCCGCGACGACCAGTCCCTGCAGCTCGACCGGGTGCTCGGCGGCGAGCTGGACCCGGCCGTCCGCACCGAGATCCTGGACCTCCACGAACAGATGCAGGCCGCGCTCACCCAGGCCCGCGAGGCCGGCCTGGGGCCCGAAGGCCAGGTCGAGGCCATGCGGGCCTATGAAGACGCCCTCAACGACCTGCTGCACCCCGACCAGGTCGACCGACTCCTGGGACGGGCACCCTCTCCGGCCGACCCGTAGCCGCGGCCTCCCCATCCCCAGGCTCCCGCATCCCCAGACCCTCTCATCCCCAGAAGCGACGCAGCTCTTCGCTGCGGGCGGTGGCGTCGCGATGTCCCACCTCGACCAGCCGGCGCGCCAGCTCTCCGTCGAACAGCACGAAGCTCGTCCAGTCGGCCTCCCCGTCGTCGGGGCCGCCCACCGCTCGGCGCAGGGCGTAGCGGGAGAACCAGTCGAGCCCCCAGTCGTCGAGGTGGGCCCGCAGGTGGGCGGTACCCAGGCTGCCGAGGTCCTCCGAGGGCGTGAACAGCAGCCGCCGCAGGCAGCGGTACGGGACCCCTCGCTTGTTGACGATCACCGCCTGCACCCGGGCCAGCTCGTCGGGGGTCAGGGTCTCCTCCAGCACCGAGAGCAGGGCGTTGAACCGGTCGAGCACCTGGAGATCGTATTGGATCGGGTCGAGGAGGACCGCGTTGAGCAGCTTCCCGGCGAGGAAGCCGACGCCGGGGTCGACGACGGCACCATCGGAGCCGCGGTGCGCCTTCAGGGGACTGAAGACCACCAAGCGCTCTGCGCCCAGCCGGATCGCCGGCGCCAGCGGAGTGTTGAACCGCAGGCCGCCGTCAAAGTAGAGGCCCGGGCCGATCCGCCGCGCCGGGTACAGCAGCGGGATGGCCGCCGAGGCCAGCACGTGCTGGGGCGTCAGCGGGCCCACCACCCCGCGGCGGCTCGGGTCCCGGCTCGCCGTGAAGTGCGTGCCGGGGCTGCACTCGCAGAACATCGCAGTGACGCCATCGGCCACCTCGAGGGCGGGAACGACCAGCGCTCGGGCCCGACCCGTGGCGATGTTGCGGTGCAGCCGCTCCCAGTCGATGCAGTCCTCGACGAGGCGCTCCAACGGCGCCGGGTCCAGCAGGCTGCCCCCGATGCGCGGGTTGGCCGCGGGATCGCGCCGACGCTGGCGTCCCCGGCCCCGCAGGCGTCGCCACCCCGACCACGACAGGCGCAGGAAGTCCGCTGGATCCAGCGATGTCCACAGGTCCACCAGGCCCTGCACGCCCAGGTCTCCGCGGTCGCAGTGCGACACCAGCCAGGCGGCGTTGATCGCGCCGACGCTGGACCCCACGAACACGTCGATGGGAGACCGGTCCCTGTCGGTGAGGCCCAGCACATCGACGATCCCGGCCAGCACCCCCGCTTCGTAGGCGCCGCGCGTCCCGCCGCCGGACAACACCAGCCCGGTGCAGGTCACGATCGCGCTCCAGGCCGAGGTCGTTCCTGGTCCATCACCACTCCTCGCCTCGCATGATGCCGAAGCCGGCGCGACGTCACGTCTCCACGTTACGCCCCTCCGCCCGCGCGGAGGCCCCATGTCCCGCTCGCCCGCGTCCCGCTCGTCCGCCTCCGGTCCGCCCGAGGCGATTCCCAACGTCCTGGCCACCCGCTACGCCAGCGCCGCCATGCGGGCGATCTGGTCGCCAAGGGCCAAGGTCGTCGCCGAACGCCGGCTGTGGCTGGCGGTGCTCCGGGCCCAGCGCGACCTGGGGGTGCCCATCCCCGATGGGGTCATCGAGGCCTACGAGGCCGTCGTCGAGCAGGTCGACCTCGACCGCATCGCGGAGCGGGAGCGGGTGACCCGCCACGACGTGAAGGCCCGCATCGAGGAATTCTGCGCCCTGGCCGGTCACCAGCACATCCACAAGGGCATGACCAGCCGGGACCTCACCGAGAACGTCGAGCAGCTCCAGGTCCGGGACAGCCTGCTCCTCGTCCGCGACCGCTGCGTCGCCGCGCTGGTCCGCCTGGCCCGCCGGGCCGCCTCGTACCGGGACCTGGTGATGGTCGGCCGGTCGCACAACGTCCCCGCCCAGGCCACCACCCTGGGCAAGCGCTTCGCCAACGCCGGACAGGAGCTGCTCGTCGCCACCCGGCGCCTCGAGGAGCTGATCGACCGCTACCCCCTGCGGGGCATCAAGGGACCGGTGGGCACCCGCCAGGACATGCTCGACCTGCTGGGCAGCGCCGACCGGGTCGACGCCCTGGAGGCCGCCGTGATGCGCCACCTCGGCTTCTCCGCACGCCTGGACAACGTCGGCCAGGTCTACCCCCGCAGCCTGGACTTCGACGTCGTCGGCACCCTCGTCCAGGTGGCCGGCGGTCCCGCCAACCTCGCCCGGACGCTCCGGCTCATGGCCGGCCACGAGCTGGTGACCGAAGGCTTCAAGGAGGGCCAGGTGGGATCGTCGGCGATGCCCCACAAGATGAACGCCCGGTCCTGTGAACGGGTCAACGGCTTCGTCAGCATCCTCCGGGGCCACCTGGCCATGGTGGGGGGGCTCGTCGGAGACCAGTGGAACGAGGGCGACGTGTCGTGCAGCGTCGTGCGCCGGGTCGCCCTCCCCGACGCCTTCTTTGCCATCGACGGCCTGTTCGAGACCTTCCTCACCGTCCTCGACGAGCTGGGCGCCTACCCGGCGGTGATCTCCGCCGAGCTGGAGCGGACCCTGCCCTTCCTGGCCACCACCCGGGTGCTCATGGCCTGCGTCAAGGCCGGCGCCGGCCGCGAGGCCGCCCACGAAGCCATCAAGGAACACGCGGTCGCCGTGGCGCTGGCCATGCGCCAGCAGGGCCGAGCGGAGAACGACCTGCTGGACCGCCTCGCCGCCGATCCCCGCATCCCCCTCGACCGGCAACAGCTTGGCGCCCTGCTCGACGATCGCCTCTCCTTCGTGGGCACGGCCCCCTCCCAGGTGGACACCTTCATCGAGGCCGTCGACGCCCTGGCGCGCCGCTTCCCCGACGCCGCCGGCTACACCCCCGGCGACATCCTGTAGCGCCGGGCCCCCGGCCGGTCGCGCTCAGCGCTCGGCGGCCAGCTCGGCCAGGATCGCCACCAGCAGGTCCCAGACCTTGCCGACGGTGGGGATGAGCAGGCGCTCGTCGGGGGAGTGGGGCGAGCGGATGGTGGGCCCGATGGAGATCATGTCCATGCCCGGGATGCGGTCGCCGATGAGCCCGCACTCCAGGCCCGCGTGGATGATCTCGACCACCGGCTCGCGGCCGAAGCGCTCCTTGTAGATCCGTCGGCACCGGGCGAGCAGCGGCGAGTCCATGTTCGGCGGCCACGGCGGGTAGCCCTGGCCGGTGTGGGGACGCCCGCCGGCCAGGCGCCCCAGGGCCTCGATCCGGCGGGTCAGGGCTTCGAGGCGCGACGGGACGTTGCTGCGCTGGCTGCTGAGCAGGACCAGGTCGTCGCCGTCGCGCCGGACCTGGGCTTCGTTGTTGCTGGTCTCGACCAGCCCGTCAACGTCGGCGGACATGGCGGCGACCCCGTGGGGAATGGCCAGCAGCAGGTCGATCGCCCGGCGGGTGGCCGCCGCGGTCCAGGGACGAGCCGCCCCGTCGTCGACCGGCTCCAGCCGCAGCGACAGGCCCGGGTCGGTGTGACGGAATTCCGCCTGCACGTCGGCCTGGAACCGGGCGAGGCGGTCGGACAGCGCGTCCACCGCCTCCACCGGGACGCGCAGGTCTGCCTCGGCGTGGCGGGGAATGGCGTTGTGGGCGGTGCCGCCGCGAATGTCGAGCAGGCGCAGCCCCGGATGCTCGTCGACCAGCAGGTCCAGGGCCCGGACCAGCACCCGGATGGCGTTGGCCCGCTGGTGGTGGATGTCCACGCCGCTGTGGCCCCCGGTCATGCCGGTGGCGACCACCCGGACCGTCGTGGCCTGCGGGGACCTCTCGGCCGTGTCCAGCGGCAGGCGGATCTCGGTCTCCACCCCGCCGGCGCAGCCCACGGTCAGCACCCCCTCGTCCTCGGAGTCGATGTTGATGAGCACCCGCCCGGTCACCAGCGCCGGATCGAGGCCGAGAGCCCCGGTCATGCCCGTCTCCTCGTCGACGGTGAACAGCAGCTCCAGCGGGGGGTGGGGCACGTCGCTCGTCGCCAGGACCATCGCCATGGCGATGGCGATGCCGTTGTCGGCTCCCAGCGATGTCTCGGGCGCCGTCAGCCAGTCGCCGTCCCGCACGGGAATGATCGGGTCCCTGCTGAAGTCGTGGGTGGATCCCTGGACCTTCTCGCAGACCATGTCCATGTGCCCCTGGATGACGACCGTCGGGGCCGCCTCGGCCCCCGGCGAGGCCGGCACCGCGATGACGAGGTTGCCGGTGGCGTCGGTCCGATGGGCGAAGCCGTGGTCCGTCGCCCAGGCGATCAGCCAGTCGCGGAGGGCCGCTTCGTGCTTGGAGCGACGCGGGTGGGCCGAGACCTCCGCAAAGCGGGCGAGGATCTGCTCGGTCACCGGGTGCGGGGCAGCAGGCGAGGGGGATGCAGGCGGCATGATCGGGTCCTCCAG
>RFKJ01000712.1 GCA_003694325.1 Deltaproteobacteria bacterium | reverse complement strand
GCATGTGTTAAGCCCGCCGCTAGCGTTCGCTCTGAGCCAGGATCAAACTCTTCAGTTTAGATCCGTTTTACTCTATGGAATCGAACAGAAGCTGCTGCCTGTTTTTCAAAGACCGGGCCTTCTGGCCTGGCGCGAGCTGGGCTCGCTTGCGTTGCCGACATGCTGTGTCGCTGGTGGAACCAGCGGTGCCTCAGGTCGACCCGTTGCGCCGGAGAGCGTTGCTGCCTTCGGCGCTCCCGGCTTTTATCGGCTGCCCGACCTGGCGTCAAGCAGCTTTTTTTCCGGGGCGTTGGTTTGGTGCCGCTGGCCGGTTCGCGATGGCTGGCGGCGCCGTTCCTTCTATCTGGTGTCACGCAACCGGTCAAGCATTTTTCTTGGCCGGCGGCAGCGTGCCCGACTTGCGTGGGCCCGCGGCTGTTAATCGGTGCCCGAGGGGCCGTCAAGGGCTCGTGCGTCGGGTCGATCACTGCAGGACGAGGAGTCCATGGGACGGCTCGCCAGCACCAGGTCGAAGGCATCGTGCGTTTCCTGGACCGCAGGCAGGCCAAGGCCTGGCTCCGGCAGATTCAGCACGATGTGCAGGTTTTTTGAGATCGTCGCGATCCGCGCCGCCACGAGGGAGGAGGACCGCATCGGGCCGAGCGGGTGTCCCCCGCAAGGCCCCCGCCTTTTATGGAGCGCTGGCGAGGCTGTCAACCAACGCCGGAAAGAATTTCTGCGGTCACAGCGATCTTGTAGGCCCAACCGAGGACAAGCCCCAGCAGCAGGCTTCCGGCCACCGCCAGCTCGTGCCGGTCGACCCACGCCAGCACCCGCCGCCACCGGCCACGGGGAAGCACGAGATCGGCCATGCCCACCGCGAACGCACCCACGGTACCCGCGAACAGGACCACGCCGAAGGGCTGGGTGAGCACGGCCTGGATGGGTTCGAGGTGCGCGAGGTGGCTGAAGGTGGTGGTCATGCCGCACATGGGACAGGGGATGCCCGTCGTGGTCAACATCGCGCATCCCCCCAGCCCGAGCTGTCGATGGGTGCCGAGCCCGGCGGGGTCCGGCGTGAGGATGCGGGCCACCGACAACACCGCGGCGGCGGGCAGGGCCAGCCCCAGCCCGACCAGGCGATCCTGGAGGCGCGGCGACATCGAGGCAACCCGGTGCCAGGCGCCTCGCAACCCGGCCCGGAGCGAGGACGCCGGTCGCGTCATTCTGTTCCGTCCTCGGTCGAGGGATCGGCGGCTCCTCCGGGCTCGGATTGGGGAGCCGGCGATCCCTCCGCCCCACCATCCGCCTCTCCCCCATCGGGAGGAAGCGCGGCCTCCAGCATGGCCGCAATCGAGGTCACGTCGCGGTCGAGCTCATCGAGTCGGCTAGCGGTGGCCAGGCGCAGGCGCGCCATCTCCGAGAGGAGGTTCAACGCGGTGAGCATCGCCACCGTGTACTCGTCGAACGAACGGGTGCGACGGGCGACCTCCTCCATCCGGCGGTCGAGTTCCGCAGCGAGCTCCTGGATGTCCTCGCCGCTGTCGTCCCCACGGACGGTGTACCGGCGACCGCGGATGGTGATCTGGACCTGCATGGCAATTGGCTAACCGGCAGAGGTGCGGGTGGCGCGGGACGCCGGGCCCCCGGGTCCCGGTTCCCCGAGCAGGGCGTCGACGAAGGCGTCGGGATCGAAGTCGCGAAGGTCGTCGGCGCCCTCTCCCAGGCCGACGAGCTTGACCGGCAGGCCGAGCTCTTCGTGGACGGCAACGACCACGCCTCCGCGGGCCGTCCCGTCGAGCTTGGTGAGGGCCACGCCGGTGACCCCCACGACCTCCTTGAACACCCGGGCCTGGCTCAGCGCGTTCTGGCCGATGGTGGCGTCGAGCACCAGGAGGACCTCGTGCGGGGCGTCGGGCCGGGCCTTCTTCATCACCCGCACCACCTTTCCCAGCTCGTCCATGAGGGTCTTCTGGGCCTGCAACCGTCCCGCGGTGTCGCAGATCACCACGTCCGCACCTCGCGCCTCTCCCGCCTTGATCGCGTCGAAGGTCACCGCCGCCGGGTCGGCACCGGCCTGGTGCGCGACGACGGGGGCCCCGGCTCGCTCGCCCCAGACCTGGAGCTGCTCGATGGCCCCGGCCCGGAAGGTGTCACCCGCCCCCAGCAGGACCTTCTTGCCTTCGGCGATGTACCGGTGGGCGAGCTTGCCGATGGTGGTCGTCTTGCCGCTGCCATTGACCCCGACCACGAGGATCACCAGGGGCGGTTTCGCCGGAGGCTCGGCGATCGTCGCCGGCGGGCCCAGGCTGGCCCGCAGTTCCTCGGCCAGCAGCGACCGCAGCGCGTCGGCGTCGGCGTCGGCCGGGGCCCGCCGACGGATGGCCTCCACGAGCCGGCTCGCGGTCCGGACCCCGCAATCGGCCGCGATGAGGGCCTCCTCGAGCTGTTCCAGGCGTTCTTCAAGGGGACCCTCGTCGGCCAGCGCCCTCCCCAGGCTGCGCGCCAGGGCGGCCCGGCTGCGGGCGAGGCCCGCAAAGAACCGGGACGCGACCGAGGGCGGCGGCGGCTGGTGGGTCGTGTCGACCTGCTCGGCAGGCCCGCCCGGTTCCCCGGGGGCTGACGCCTCGTCGGGGCCAGCGGTGACCTGCCCCGCCGCGCCATCGACG
>RFKJ01000711.1 GCA_003694325.1 Deltaproteobacteria bacterium | reverse complement strand
GTTGAAGTGCATCCGGATGTTGGCGACGGTGCGCGTCGGGTTGTCGGTGGCGGCCACGACCAGCACCGCGACCCCGCCCGGGGCGTATCCCTCGTAGATCACCTCCTGATAGTCACGGGCGTCACTGCCGGCCGCCCGCTTGATCGCCGCCTCCACCTTGTCCTTGGGCATGTTGACGGACTTGGCGTTCTGGATGGCGCGCCGCAGGGCCGGGTTGTTGTCGGGGTTGTCCCCGCCGGCCTTGACCGCGATGGCGATCTCCTTGCCGACCCGGGTGAAGGCCTTGGCCATCCGGTCCCAGCGCTTGAACATCGTGGCCTTGCGTGTCTCGAAGATGCGTCCCATGTCTCGTCCTGTGGGAATGGATGGGGAGGAGGAGAAGCCGTCGGCGTGGAGGGAGGGGCACCGCCCTGTCGTTGCCGTAATCCGGAACCGTGGGTTCGTCGCCGCGTCGCGGGGGAGCGGTCGAGCCATCCCGGCCGCCGGAGGAGCGCAGGCCGCGGCCCTGCCCATCCAGGGGAGGGAGCAGGGCCCCCCCGGCCTGGCCTCCGGCGGGGCCACCCGACGAGAGGCGGCGTGGCGCCGGCCCCAATGGTGGCCTCCCCCTGTGCCCGAACGCGACAATTCTGTGCCCGGGGGCGACCGGTTCGGCGTCCCTCGCCCTCGGCCGGAGCGACCGGGACGCCGATCCCACCGGGGTCTCCGACCGGAAGGACCGCGCCCGGGACCAGCCCTGCGTGATCCGCAACCAGCCGTGACAACTCGTCACAACATCGGTATTCCTCCCCATGGAGCGCCGGAACGGCAAGGTCACCGCCGCCACGGCACTTCACGGAGCATCTCATGCGCAGCCACCTGTCGCGCCCCCGCGCGCGTCGGCTCCACCCCGAGGAATGGATCGAGCAGGACCTGACCCGGGCGGCAATCGATCGCCGCCTGCGCCCGGCCATCGGGGTCGAAGGTCCCCTGTCCCGGCTCATCGAGTACCTGGTGGACCCCATCGGCCGGCGTCGCCCGGTTCTCGTCGGGCCCCCGGGCGCCGGCAAGACGACCATCGTCGCCGAGATCGCCCGCCGCGCAGCCGAGGGCACCCTCCCCGCCGGCATCGGCAACGCCCACATCGCTCGCCTCAGCCTCCGCTCGGTGGCCGGCCGGCTCGCCGAAGACGCAGACCGCACCGAGATGCTGGAGCGCCTGCTGGACCGGATCGACACGGCCCATCCCCCTCGGATCCTGTTCATCGAGGACCTCCACGTCGCCCACGAGCAGGGGTGGGTGGCCCCCATCCTCCGCTTCCTGGCCCGCACCCATCACCCGGTCTTCCTGGAGTCCCGCCGCGCGGGCTTCGACCGCCTGGTGGCCGAACACGACGCGGTCGCCAGCTTCCTCGAGCCCGTCGAAGTCACGCCCCCGGGGCGCGAGCAGCTCCGGACCATCCTGCAGGCATGGGCAGCCCACGAGGCGGACCTGGCGGTGGACATCTCGGCCATCCACCTCGCGGCGGACCTCGCCCAGCGGTACCTGGCCAATGAAGGCGCGCCCCGCCGTGCCGTGGCGCTCCTGCGCCAGACCATCGCGCTGCAGCCCGAGACGCGCAGCGAACCCATCGGCCCCGCCGACGTCATCGACTGCTTCCTGCGCATCACCCGGCTGCCCCGGCCGTTGGTCGACCCCGCCCTGCCCATGGACCTCGACCGCCTGGCCAGCGGCCTGCGCACCCGGCTCCCGGGGCAGGAACACGCCGTCCAGGGCCTCGTCGACTCGGTCGCCCTCCTCAAGGCCGGTATCGGCCGCACCGACCGCGCCGCCGCCAGCCTCATGTTCGTCGGCCCCGCCGGCTCCGGCCGCGGCCGCAGCGCCGAGTTCGTGGCCGAGGAGGTCTTCGGCGACACCGGCCGCCTGCTGCGCATCGACCTGTCCCACTACGCCGACGAAGCCGGCATCCGGCAACTCCTCGGCGATCGCAAGGCCCTCCGCCGCCACGATCGCCAGGGGCTGCTCGGCAGCATGCTGGAGAGACACCCCTACGGCGTCCTGCACCTCGCCCACGCCGAAGGCGCCAACGACGAGGTGTTGCGCACGGTCGCGGCCGCCCTGGACCGCGGTGCGTGGATCGACGGAGCCGGGGAGCGCTGGTCCCTGGGCGGGTTCTTCGTCATCATCACCGTCGATGCCCACACCGGGGCCGCCTCGCCCCGGGGCGATCGGACGACGCCACGCCTCGTCCAGGCGTCGGACTCCGACTGGTCGGTGTCCCTCGGGTTCCTTCCCCGCGAGCTGCTGCGCAACGTCGACCGCGTGGTCGGCTTCCGCGACGCACGCCAGACCTCCAGCCACGCCTTGATCCGCCGGGCGATCGACGACCTGGTCTCTCGCATGGGGCGGAACCACCCCGGCCTGGCCATCCAGGTCGATGACGAGGCCCTCGACTGGCTCAGCGACCGGCTCCGCGACGGGGCGGGCGCGTTCAGCCCCGACGTCGACCGCCTCGTGGAGACCCACGTGGCCAGCGCGGTCGCCGTGTACCTGGTCTCGGCCGGGCCGGAACCCCCCATGCCCGCCCGGCTCACCCTGCGGAACGGTCGCCTGCGGGCCCGGGGCCCCGCCCCTCGTCCCGCCGCTGCCGCGGTGGCCGAGCCCCCCCACGACCCGCACGTCGCCCGGGTCCGGCTGTGGTGGGCCGAGGACAGGGACGAGGACCGTCCCGAATCGGCCTGGCTGCTGCTGGAGTCGACGGACGGGCCCGAGCGCACCCGCTGGTTGATGGACCTCCTGGCGATGTACCGCCGCTGGCTCGGTCGTCACGGGGCCCGCCTCGCGGTGGTTGGCGAGTGGGTGGAGGGAGGAGAGCTCCAGCGCCTCGCGGCCCGGGTCACCGGACCGGATGTGCTCGCCCTGCTTGGCCACGAGGCTGGCGAACACCACCACCTCTCCCGCCAGGGCGAAGTGACCGGAGCCTGCGTCGATGTCGTTCCCTGCAGCGTCGGCGTCCGCGGCGACCGCCGCGGCCGGCTCGTGCCCGTCACCCGGGCCGACTGCCTCCTCGTCGACGACCCGACCCTCCGCCTCCACCTCGATCTCCCCCGGCCCCAGGGCGAACTCCTCCTTCGCGGGACCGACGCCGCCGCGCTGCGCCGGCTGGCCGCCGACCTCGCCCGGCACTTCGAGTCGGGTGCCGGCGAACCGACCCTGGCGCGGGTCTACGACGAGCAGGCGGGGCTGGCCATCGACCCCTGGGACAACCGCAGCACCACCGAGCTGCGGGCGGTCCTGGCCGGCGCCCTCGATGCATTCCGCGCGGAGGAGACGCCCTACGACCTGCAGATCGAGGACGACACCGTCGAGATCCACCCGTCGATCCGGCAGCACATGGTCCAGTAGCGGCGCGGGTCGCCGGCCGCCTCGACACCGCCGACGCGCGCGTCCACGCCGGGCGGCGGTGCACGGGTGGCGGTGCGCAGGCGGCGGTGCGCCGGGTCCTGTCGGCCCGAATCCGTCGGCGGGCCGGGACGGGGCCGGGGATCGGATGCCGCAGCGGCGGCCGGCCGGACCGTCGCCCACGTTATCGTCGGACCTCCCGCCCGAGGACCGTGCGCATGCTGTTCGACTCCGCCCGCATCCCGACGAGCGTGGTCATGGGTGAATGCTGGGCCCGCGACGGGCTCCAGAACCAGGCCATGGTGGTGCCCACCGACGCCAAGGTCGAGATGATCACCCGGATCGCCGAAGCCGGGATTCCCAAGATCGAGGCCACCAGCTTCGCCCACCCCCGCTACCTCCCGCAGTTCGCCGACGCCGAGGAGGTCCTCCGCCGGATCCCCCGCATGCCCGGGGTCGACTACCGCGCCATCTGCACCAACCTCCGCGCGGTCCAGCGAGCCATCGCCAGCAAGGAGGAAGGCTTCGGCGTCGACGAGATCGCCATGGTCCTGTCGTCCACCGACGCCCACAGCCGGGCCAACGTCAACCTGGCGCGAGACGACCACCAGCGGATGCTCGAGGAGATGACCCGGCTGGCGCTGGACTCGGGCCACGTCGTCTTCGGGTGGGTGCTGACCAGCTTCGGCTGCCCCATCCAGGGGGACGTCGACGTCGACGAAGTCCTGCGCCTGGGACGGTGGTGGAAGGACATCGGCGCCACCTACATCGGGTTCGGCGACACCACCGGTTCGGCCAACCCGCGCCAGGTGGACGAGTTCTACACCCGGGCGCTCGATGCCGGCTTCACGACCGACGAGGTCGTGGTCCACTTCCACGACACCCGCGGCTGGGGTGTCGCCAACTCCCTGGTCGCCCTGGCCCACGGGCTGCGTCACTTCGACAGCTCCCTGGGGGCCATCGGGGGGCAGCCCTCCACCGGGGCGGCCACCTACCACCACGGCCACACCGGCAACACCTGCACCGAAGACCTCGTCGGCATGTTCGAGGAGATGGGCGTGTCCACCGGCGTCGACATCGACGCCCTGCTCGCCGCCGGCCGACGGGCCGAGGAGATCCTCGGGCGCCGCCTGCGCAGCAACTTCCTGCTGGCCGGCCCGGTGCCCCACCAGGGTCGCCGCTGGGACCGCGAGCGCGGGTTGTTGGACGAGACCTGAATCTTCGCGGACGCCGGGCCGGCCCGGCCGTCGGATCTCTCGGGGTG
>RFKJ01000008.1 GCA_003694325.1 Deltaproteobacteria bacterium | reverse complement strand
CTACTACCAGGACAGTCGGGCCTTCCTCGCCGAGGGGCTGACCGATGCCAACATCCCCATGGCCTACTGGCCGGTGGCGCCGGTCGAGGGGGACCGCCTGGACTTCCGGGTCATCGCCCGGGATCACGTCGCCCACGCCGCGGGGCGCCACGTCTACATGGGCATCGGGACCTACGCCATCGGCGAGGTGGAGACGCTGCGCTGCATCGAGGCTGCGCGGGCCGAGGGGGCCCAAGGGGTCGTGCTGTTCTCGTGGTCGTCGGTGGCCGGGATCGCCGATGCGCTGCGCCGGGGACCCTTCGCCACGCCGGCCCGCCCCCCGCCCATGCCCTGGCGGGGGACGGGGCGACCAGCCCAAGACTCCGCGGGGTTCCGGCCGCCGCCCGGATCCCGTGCCCCGTAGCAGTCTCCCCGCGCCAGTTCTCCCGCGCCAGTCTCCCCCGCAACCGCCCCGCACCTCCTGCACCGTTCAGGGAGTCCGACAATGCCCCGAACCGACGTCGACATCGGCCTGCTGCGCGTTCGCCGGGTCACGCCCTCCGAGCTCGATGCCTGCTTCCGGATCCGCCGGGCGGTGTTCATCGAGGAGCAGTCCGTCCCCGAGGCGTTGGAGCTGGACGGCCTGGACGGACAGGCCACCCAGTTCCTCGCCGAGTGGCGGGTCGACACCCGCGGCTACGTCGACGACGGCTGGGAGCCGGTGGGGACCGCCCGCCTGCGGGTGGTCTCCGATGGCGAGCAGCCGGTCGGCAAGGCCGAGCGGGTGGCGGTGCTGCCCGGGTTTCGGGGACGGGGGGTCGGCCAGGCATTGATGTCGGCGATGGAGGCCGACGCCCGCCGCAAGGGGCTGGTCCGGATCAAGCTGGCCAGCCAGCAGGACGCCATCGGGTTCTACGAGCGCCTGGGCTACCGGGTGTTCGGCGAGCCCTTCATGGACGCCGGCATCCCCCACCGGTGGATGGACAAGCGACTCGACCGGTCCTGCTGAGCCGATCCCCGCCGACGGGTTCGGCCTCAGCCGGGCGAGGCGCCGATCTCGGCGGCCGCCGGTGCCTGCCGGGCCTCCCAGGCCGACAGCACGGCGAGGGCCTCGTCGATCGTCCGGCTGCGCAGGATGGACTGGCGGGTCTCGCCGGTGTCGGCCAGCAGGTACCGGGCGAGCTGCTTGAACCGCCCCAGGCTGACCCGGGCCGGATCGTGGCGCTTGCGCCGCCCGGCCCGGGGCTCGGCGAAGTGGGCCATGCACAGCGCCAGGTAGCGACGGAGGATCGCCGCCCGTTCGTGCCAGGGCGCCGGCTGGGGCTCGCCGCCGGACAGCCAGGTCGACACCGTGCGAAACACCCAGGGGTCGGCCAGCGCCCCCCGACCGATCATCACGCCGTCGCAGCCGGTGTCGCGGAACATCGCGACGGCGGAGGCGATGTCGACGACGTCGCCGTTTCCGATCACCGGAATGTCCACCCGATCCACGGCGGCCGCGATCCGGTCGACCGCGCGCCTCCCACCGTAGCCATCGGCCCGGGTGCGCCAGTGGATGGTGATCGCGTCGGCGCCTTCCGATTCGCAGATCGCCGCCAGCTCGGGGGCGTTGCGGTGGTCGTGGTCGAAACCCGACCGCATCTTCACGGTGAGCGGGACGTCGACGGCGGCCCGGCAGGCGGCGACGATGGCCGCCACCCGGGCCGGCTCCCGCATGAGTGCGCTGCCGCCGCTGTGGGCACAGACCTTGCGGCTGGGGCAGCCCATGTTGATGTCCACGATGTCGGCGCCCAGGTCCTGGACCGCCCGGGCCGCTTCGGCCATCACGGCGGGCTCGCGGCCGTAGATCTGGATGCTCACCGGGTGTTCGTCCGGATCCAGCTCGGCCATCTTCACCCAGCGATCGTCCCCCCGGGCCAGGCCCGCACCGGGGATGAACTCGGTACAGGTGAGGCCGGTGCCCCCGATGCTCCGGATCAGCCGCCGGAAGGGCAGGTCGGTCACCCCCTCCATCGGGGCCAGGATCAGCGGCGGAGCGATCCGCAGCGGGCCGATGACCAGGGAGGTGGGCAGGCCCCGCGGGCCGATGGTGGTGTGGGGGTGCATGGTCGGTTCCCGGGTCCCGCTCGTAGCCTCGACGGCCGTCCTCGTCACCATCGGGTTCGCCTCGACCGGGCCGCCCGGCGTCGCCCCGGGTTAGCGCCAGCCTTCCCCGCCGCGCGGCCCGCCCCCGGGGCGCGGCGCGAATCCGAGGCGAACCCATGCCCGAGCAGCGGACCACCCCTCCCGACACCCCACCGCCGGGCAAGGCCCGCAGCGTCCACCCCGATGGCCGGCCCGACGGGTTCACGCCCCCGAACGTCTACGCTGTCCAGTTGTTGGAGGGGGGCTACACCCGCCTCCGGATCTCCTGCGACTTCGACCGCCTCCCGGCGCTGCACCGCGACCTGGTCTCCCTCCTGACGCCACCCCTCAAGCTCCTCTACGTCCAGCTCACCGATCGGCGGACCGGCCAGCTCCCCAAGCCGCGGCACCACGTGGGGGTGGACCTGTCGATCCGCCAGGTGCTCGATGCCCTGGATGCGTGCGCCGATCTCGTCTACCGGGACGGGCGCCACCAGCTCTGGGTGCGGGGCAGCGCCCCCGGCGAGCAGGTGGTCCTCGAGGAGATCGGGCTGATCTACGCCTACCCCGACGACCCGCTCACCCGGCAGCGCTGCGAGGCCCACGGCCTGCGCCGCGACGACGCCGCGCCCACCATGGCCGAGCGCGACTACGTCATGGTCGGCTTCGAGCCCGCGGCCGACGCCCAGGAGACGAAGCTCATCTGGAGCCTCGCGTTGCGGGAGTGGGAGGGGTAGTCCGGCGCGCCCGCCCCGGCTCGACCCCGCCGGTCAGTCCTCTGGCGCCAGCCGACGCAGGCAGGAGGCGGCGCCGGGGGAGACGGTCGTGAACGCCAGTCGCACCGCGCCATCCTGGTCGGGGGGAGCGTTGAGGACCTTGGCGTACAACTCGCAGCCGACCGGTTCGACGCAGT
>RFKJ01000710.1 GCA_003694325.1 Deltaproteobacteria bacterium | reverse complement strand
TACCAGTGGTCGAAGCTGCGGTTCTCCATCATCACCATGATGATGTGGTCGATCTGTCCGCTGGATCCCCCGCCGGAGTCATCGGCCCTCGGGCCGGGGCGGCAGGCGCTCACGACCCCGCCCGCCGCCGCGCTCCGGAGCAGGTTGCGGCGGGTCAGGTGGCGGGGATCCTTGCCGGACATGGCGCGCTCCTCGGAGCACCCATTGTACCCTTGCGACTCAGGGGGACAGGTCGTCGACCCCCCGGGGGTTGATCCGGTAGAGGTCGTAGCTGTAGGTGATGACCCCGGTGAGGCTGGGGAAGCTGTCCCCGGTGCCGTAGGTGTCGTCCCAGTCGTAGCAGGTGTCGTCGATGTACAGCGAGTCCCAGTCGGTCGCCGCGGAGCCGTAGGTGTCGACCTTGCCGGTGATCTGCACGTCGCCAGCGAGCTGCACCAGGCATCCCTCCCAGGGTTCCCAGTCGCTGGGGACCGCGTCGAGGGCATCGATGGTGACCGGCATGCCGCTGCCGGTGATCTCGATGTTGGAGGCCGAGCTGACGCTCAGCTCGGTCATCCCGTAGTACTCGGTGACGGTGCCCGTCAGGGTCAGCTCGTCGCCCTCGGCCACGGCCACGTCGGCGTTGGTGTAGACGAAGATGCCGCTGTAGGCGCCCCCGCCGGCGTCCTGGACGAAGAAGCCCGAGCCGTGGGCCAGGTCGCTGCTGGTGGTGGCCACCACGCCGGTCAGGGTCACCAGGGTGTCCTCGGCGACGGTTCCCTCCTGGATGTCGGCGACCGTGGCCTTGGTGCCGGTCCCGCCGCCGCCGCCCGTGCCGCCGACGAGGTCGTCCTCGCTGCGCGGCTGGATGCCGTACTCGCCGTAGGAGTAGGTGATCAGGCCGGTGATGCTGTCCCAGGTCGTGCCGGTGCCGGCCTCGTAGCTGGTGAACCAGTCGTCGAGGTTGATGCCGTAGTCGAGGGGGCACTCGCCGTAGCTGTTCTGCTCGCCGGTGGCGGTGGGCTCGACGAGCTGGACCAGGGCGCCCTGCCACGGCGCCCAGTCGTCGGGGGCGCCGTCGAGCACGTCGACGGTGGTCGGGGCGGTGTCGCCGGTCTTGACGATGTCGGCGTTGTCGAACACCGCAAGCTCGACGAACCCGTAGTAGTAGGAGCCGTTGCCGGTGAGGTCGAGGACGTCGCCCTCCTGGACGTCGACGGCGGAGAGGTCGACCGACTTGTCGTCCAGGTAGACGAACAGGCCGGACTTCTCGCCGCCGCCCTCCTGCTGGACGAAGAAGCCCGGGGTGCCGGTGCTGGTGAGGCCGCTGGTGGCCACGACGCCGAGCAGCTCTACGCTGCCCAGGCTCACCGGCGCGTCGGTGGGCTGGCCCTCGGCCATGTCGTGAACCTCGGGGATGGTGAAATCACAGCCGTCCCCGGGGACGAAGCCGGCCAGGTCGTCGGCGCTGCGCGGGTCGATCTTCCACTCCTCGAAGGAGTACTCGATGAGCCCGGTCAGCTCGGCGATGGTGGCGTTGCGGTCCGCCTCGTACTCGTAGAGCTGGTCGTTCAGCTCGATGCCCGCCGAGATCTCGGCTTCTCCGTAGGTGTCGGGGCAGGCCAGCACGGTCTGGTCGGACAGGGTGACCAGGACGCCCTCCCAGGGCTCCCAGTCGGTGACGTCCGACACCGGCGTGGCGGTCACCTCGGCCGTGCCGGTGATCTCGATGTCGTCCATGCCCCCCACCGTCAGCTCCGAGAAGCCGTAGTACTCGGTGTAGGTGCCGGTGATGTCGATCCGGTCGCCGATGGACAGGTACAGGCCGTCGAAGGTTCCCTGGAGGTAGACGTAGATGCCGCTGTACTCGCCGCCGCCGGCGTCCTGGATGTAGAAGCCGCCGCCGTCCAGGGCCAGCTCGCTGGTGACCACCACGTCGTGCAGGGTGACGATGGAATCCTCGGCGACGTCGCCCCGCTGGATGTCGGCGATGGTGGTCCCGCCGCTGCCTCCGTCGCCGTCGTCGGTGTCGGCCGGCTTGGGGGAGATGCAGGCGGTGGCGAGCAGGGTGACGAGGGCGATGGGGAAGCGGGTCATGGTGGGATCCGGGTCGAGGGCGCGGTGGCGAGGGCACACCGCGGTCGGGTAGTGGGCGCAGCGATAGATGGAGGACGGCCCCATGGCAAGCGACGCTTTGGTGACGCGCGGCCTGACGCGACGCTTTGGTAGCCGGGTGGCCGTCTCGGCGCTCGACCTGCGGGTGCGGCAGGGCGACGTGTACGGGTTCCTGGGGCCCAACGGCGCCGGCAAGACGACGGCGATCCGCTGCATTCTCGGCCTGATCCGCCGCGACGCCGGCGAGGTGGAGATCTTCGGGGATCGCCACCCGGTCCGCCAGCGTGCCGCGGTCGGGGCCATGGTCGAGACGCCGGCCTTCCACGGCTGGATGACGGCCCGGGCCAACCTGGAACGGGCCTGTGCCTTCGCCGGCGCCGGTGACGCCGCCTCCATCGCCGAAGCGCTGGAGCGGGTCGGGTTGCAGGGCCGCGCCGACGAACGGGTCTCCACCTACTCGCTGGGGATGCGGCAACGGCTCGGGATCGCCCGGGCCCTGGTGGGTCGGCCCCGACTGCTCGTCCTGGACGAGCCCACCAACGGGCTGGATCCGCGGGGCATGCGGGAGGTCCGCGAGCTGCTGGCCGAGCTGGCCCGTCGCGATGGCCTCACCATCTTCGTCAGCAGCCACCTGCTGGGCGAGGTGGAGCAGCTCTGCACCCGGGTGGGCATCCTGGAACGCGGCCGGATGGTGGCCGAGGGCTCGGTCGAGGAGCTGCTCCGAGGCACCGGGGTCGCGGTGACGGAGGTCGACCTGGAGAGCCCCGACCGGGACCGGCTCGTCGCGGCGCTGGATGCCCTCGTCGGCGTCGAGCGGATCGGCGATGGCGAGGGCGATCGGCTGCGGGTGCGCCTGGACGGCGTCAGCCCCGGTGAGCTCAACCAGCGGCTGGTCCAGCAGGGCATCACCGTCAGCGCCCTGGTTCCAATGCAGAAGAGCCTGGAGGACCTGTTCCTCACCCTGACGACCGAGGAGCTGACATGACCGACCGGCGCGCCCCCGAGGCGAGGTCGGGCCTGACGACCCGCCACCTGCTGTCCATGATCGGCGCCGAGGCCCGGGCGATCTACGGCCGGGGCAGTGCGCGCCTGGCCATGGTGGTCGCGGTGCTGTGCGGGGTGGTCGTGGCCCTGGCGATGCAGTGGCTGTTCACCCGGGCGGGCATGGGGGCCGTCGATGCGCAGATCAACGGCAATCCCATCAGCCAGATGGTGGAGTTCTCGGCCGGGGCGGTCGGGGGGTGGGCGCTGCGGCTGCGCAACCTGTTCGTGTTGCCCCTGGTGCTGCTGCTGGCGACGGCCGCCAGCCTCGCCGGGGAGCTGGGCGACCACACGCTGCGCGAGGTGCTGGTCCGCCCGGTGCCTCGGTGGAGCGTGCTGGCGGCCAAGTTCGTGGTGCTGGCCGTGCTGGCGCTGGTGACCCAGGCGTTGACGGCGGCGCCCGCCCTGGGGGCCGGCATGGTGTTCTTCGGAACCGACGGTCCCACCTCGGTCCAGGGCGTGCTGCTGGGCTACGCGGCGAGCTGGCTGTCGGACCTGGGGCTCATCGCCATCGGCATGCTGGTGAGCACCTTTGCGCGCTCGGTAGGGGCCGTCGTGGTCGGAACCATGCTGCTGCTGATGGCCGACCTGGGGATCCGCGCCGTGCTCCAGGGCATGATCTGGCTGGGGGTGAGCGGCGCCGAAGCGGTGCAGCGGGCGATGCCGGGCAATGCCCTGGCCTGCTGGGAGGGGTTCACCGGCGACTGGGACCCGGCGGCCTTCGTCGGCCTGGCGGTGATCTTCGGGGTGTGCATGGCGCTCACCGGCTGGCGCTTTCAACGGCTCGACGTCCCCTGATCGGCGATCGGGTGACCCCCATCCGGTCCCCTCGCCGGGCCCGACAACGGCGGCACCTCCCCGCACCCCGCCGCCCTCAGGCCGGGCTGGTGCTCCAGTTCAACAGCAGGGCGGTCCACATGACGGCCAGCCCGACGATCACGGTCAGGGTCAGGCGGATGGCCTGCCGCGCGGCGACCGGTCGATCGGCGCGCAGGCCCCACCACAGGGCGAGGCCGACGAGCGGGGTCAGCAGCAGGTTGGCGGCGGTCAGCAGGACGAGCTGGTCGCTGCGGAGGGGGGTCCGAGCGCGGTCGGAGAGCGGAGCGGCCCCCATCTCCACCCGGGCCTGCTCCAGCAACGACCGGGGCGGGTCGGGCCGCTCGCCCTCCCGGATCCGGCGGGCGGCCTCGGCCAGCTCGGCCGCGCTGAGGTGGTGTTCGCTGAACAGCCAGGCGACCTGTCGTTCGGTGGCCGTCGGCGTGAACCCGCAGGACTTGCAGGGCACGAACGGGCCACGC